>NZ_JAKFEF010000028.1:0-92978 GCF_036675785.1 Aromatoleum sp. | reverse complement strand
CGTCGCCTTGAAGCCCTTGTAGCGCTCCCAGTCGCAGTAGGCTTTCTTGACGACGATGCTGCCCTTGAGGAGCAGGCGTTCGAGCACGCGCTTGATGTCGAACTTCTCGTATTTCGCGTCGCGTACGCCGAGCGCGACGTTCTCGAAGTCGCAGAAGAGCGCCATGCTGACGGTGTCGTGGGATGAAGCCATGCAATTCTCCATTGAAGCGCAGCAACGGGCCCGCGAGCGGCCCTACGAAGTTCCCGCCGGCGGATTCCTTTCGTGCTCCGCACGGTCGAACTCCACGGATTGGAACGTCCGCGGGGATCGCGAGTTCGAATGTCGGGCGGGCGGCGAGCCTCGAAGCGCGCGGCGCGGGACGCCCCTTTTTCGAGGAGGATGAACAGGAGCGAGCGATGCGGAAACTTTCCGAATACGTCGAGATGGCCGCTTCCGAATACCTGCGCGAGACCGGGAATCTCGAGCTCGATCCGCGCTGGATCGCGGAGTTTTTCCAGGACCAGGGCGTGCTCGACGATTATCCGCTGCTCGACCTCGTCGCGTTCAGCGGCCTCGTGCAGAAGGCGCTGATCGTCAAGTCGGAGCGGGCGAGCAAGCAGGCCCGGCGGCACATCGAGAAGGTGATGACGTTCTCGAAGCGGCGGCGCAAACCGTGATGGCCGGCAGCACCCTTCGTCCGGTCCCCTCGTTCACTACTTCGCCGGAACGATCTCCGTCTCCTCGACCAGCAGCGGGTACAGGTAGCCGCTGCCGAAGTCCCGATCGAGGACGACGCGTCCGGTCGCGACGACCTTATCACCGACCGCTGCTGTCTGCTTGCTCGTGACGATCAGACGGTTGCTGTCTTGGTCGCCGGTCCCGTCCTGCAGATGCACAAAGTTGCGCCCCATGATGCCGTTGTTCACCTTGACGACCTTGCCTTCGACGCGCACCAGCTTCCCGCCGAGCGCCGTCCTGTCCTGATGCAGCGCCGCGACGGTTTTCGGCACCGCGTCTTCGGCGAACGCCGCCGGCGAGCCGATGGCGACCGCCGCCGTGAATGCGAGGATCAGAAGTGATTTCATGCAAGTTTCCTGGGAGGGAGAAGGCGCCGGAGGACGCCCGAGAGATTGACGCGGGCATTGTACGCGAGCGCGCGTGCCGGGAAGTCGGCGCAGTCGGACGGACAGCAGGCACGCAATTTCAACCACGGCCATCGGGCGCGAGGTTGACCCCGGGGAAGACCGCAGACAGGCGCGCGGAAGGACGGAGTCGTCGACGCCGCGGACAAGAAAAGCCCCGCGTTTACGGTCGGTTTGCCTTTCGGCACATCTTTCAAAATACCGCCTCTGAAAGAACTGTCCGGCCACGCGGGGGTGATTCCATTTTAGGTCGACATCTGCGGGTTTCAAGAAAAAAATCAGACGTCGATATTCCGCGCGTACAGCGCGTTCCCCTCGATGAACGCGCGTCGAGGTTCGACGTTGTCGCCCATCAGTGTCGTGAAGATTTCGTCGGCGGCGATCGCGTCGTCGATCTGCACCTTCAGCAGGCGGCGCACTCCCGGGTCCATCGTCGTTTCCCACAGCTGCTCGGGGTTCATTTCGCCGAGGCCCTTATAGCGCTGCTTCGTCAGGCCGCGTTCGACTTCCGCGAGCAGCCAGCGGATCGCTTCGGAGAAGCGGGTAATCGCGTGGCTCTTTTCGCCGCGGCGAATTTCCGCGCCGGGGCCGACGAGGTCGGAGATCGCTTCGGCCGCGGTGCGGATGCTGCGGTAGTCGCCGGTGACGAGGAACTCCTCGTCGATCGATGCGAGACGGCGGTTGCCGTGGTGCATGCGCTCGATCGCGAGGCGCCAGGCGTCGGCTTCGTCGTGGTATTCGGCGCGGATCGTCACGTCCGGCGGCAGGTGGGGTTCGATGCGCGCCGCCGAATCGCGCGCGGCGGCTTCGTCGTCGAGGCTCACGGCGAGGTTCTGCGCGAGCATCGCGTGCAGCACCGCCGGGTCGACGTAGCCGGCGAGGCGGTTGATGACCGCTTCGGCGAGGAGGTAGCTGCGCGCGAGGCCGCCGAGCGCTTCGTCGGTGATGGGCTGCGCGCCGTCGCGCGGAATCAGCACCGCTCCGTCGAGAGCGAGGCGCAAGAGGTGCTGGTTCAGCGCGTTCTCGTCCTTGATGTACATCTCGTTCTTGCCGTGCTTGATCTTGTACAGCGGCGGCTGCGCGATGTAGATGTGGCCGCGCTCGACGAGCTCCGGCATCTGGCGGTAGAAGAACGTCAGCAGCAGCGTGCGGATGTGGGCGCCGTCGACGTCCGCGTCGGTCATGATGATGATGCGGTGGTAGCGCAGCTTCTCGGGCTTGTAGTCTTCCTTGCCGATGCCGGTGCCGAGCGCGGTGATCATCGTCGCGATCTCCTGGCTCTGCAGCAGCTTGTCGAAGCGCGCCTTCTCGACGTTGAGGATCTTGCCCTTCAGCGGCAGGATCGCCTGGAACTTGCGGTCGCGGCCCTGCTTCGCGGAGCCGCCGGCGGAGTCGCCCTCGACGAGGTAGATCTCGCACAGCGCGGGGTCCTTCTCCTGGCAATCAGCGAGCTTGCCGGGCAGGCCGACGCCGTCGAGCAGCCCTTTGCGTCGCGTCATCTCGCGCGCCTTGCGGGCGGCGTCGCGGGCGCGCGCGGCCTCGACGATCTTCGCGCAGATCGTTTTCGCGTCGAGCGGGTTCTCCTGCAGGAAATCGCCGAGCTTGTTCGCGACGACTTCCTCGACCGCCGGCCGTGCCTCGGACGACACGAGCTTCATCTTGGTCTGGCTCGCGAACTTCGGGTCCGGCATCTTCACCGACAGCACGCACGCGAGCCCCTCGCGCATGTCGTCGCCGGTGATGTCGACTTTTGCCTTTTTCGCGATCTCGTGCTCTTCGATGTACTTGTTGATCACGCGCGTCATCGCGGCGCGCAGACCGGTGAGGTGCGTGCCGCCGTCGGCCTGCGGGATGTTGTTGGTGAAGCACAGCACCTGTTCGGCGTACGAGTCGTTCCACTGCATCGCGACTTCGACCGACAGTTCCGCGTCGTGGCCGGCACCGGTGGGGATCCGTGTCGTGCCCTCGGCGTAGAAGACCGTCGGGTGCAGCACGGTCTTGGTGCGGTTCGCGTATTCGACGAAGCCCTTCACACCGCCCGCGAACGCGAAATTCTCTTCCTTGCCGGTGCGCAGGTCGATCAGGCGGATTTTCACGCCGTTGTTCAGGAACGACAGCTCGCGCAGGCGCTTCGCGAGGATGTCGTAGTGGAATTCGACGTTGCCGAAGATCTCGTCGTCGGCGAGGAACTGCACCTTGGTGCCACGCTTGGTGGTCTCGCCGGTGATGCGCATCGGACTCGTCGCGACGCCGTCGACGATCTCGATGACGCGGTCCTGCGGCACGCCGTGGTGAAACTCGAGGAAGTGCTTCTTGCCGTCACGTGCGACGGTCAGATGGAGCCATTTCGACAGGGCGTTGACGCACGAGACGCCGACGCCATGCAGGCCGCCCGACACCTTGTAGCTGTTCTGGTTGAACTTGCCGCCCGCGTGCAGCACGCACATCACGATCTCGGCCGCGGAGCGCTTCGGCTCGTGCTTGTCGTCCATCTTCACGCCGACCGGGATACCGCGACCGTTGTCGGTCACCGAGATCGAGTTGTCCGGGTGGATCGTGATGACGATGTCGTCACAGTGGCCGGCCAGCGCCTCGTCGATCGCGTTGTCGACGACCTCGAAGACCATGTGGTGCAGGCCGGTGCCGTCCGAGGTGTCGCCGATGTACATGCCGGGGCGCTTGCGCACCGCTTCCAGCCCTTCGAGCTGCTGGATGCTGGATTCGTCGTACGCGCCGGGTTGGAGGGGGGGTTGCGATTGGACTTGCGGTTCGGACATGGTCATCTCGGTTCGCCGCGCCGCGCGTGGCGGTCCGGCCTTGCATCAACAATCAAAGAACGGGGCGCTCGCGTCGGCGCGCGGGCGCCGGAATCGTCCCGAACCGTCCGCGGGACGCATCGGAGCGGCACGGCAAAGCCGTCCGGCTGGCGGCGGCATTCGTCGGGGCGGACGGCAGGCTCGGTCAAATCCGCATCGGCATCACGACATACTTGAAGCTGTCGTTGCCGGGCAGCGTCACGAGCGCGCTCGAATTGCCGTCGTTGAAACGCCATTCGATCCGCTCGCTCGCGGCGTTGTTGAGGACGTCGAGCAGATAGGTGACGTTGAAGCCGATGTCGAGCGGGTCGCCGTGATAATCGATTTCGAGCTCTTCCTGGGCTTCTTCCTGCTCGGCGTTGGTGCTGACGATCTTCAGGCTGCCGTCGCCGAGCACGAGACGCACGCCGCGGAACTTCTCGTTCGTCAGGATCGCGACGCGCGACAGCGTCGCGAGCAGCGGTGCGCGCTCGAAGGTCAGCAGCTTCGGGTGGTTTTGCGGGATCACCCGCTCGTAGTCGGGGAACTTGCCGTCGATCAGCTTCGACACGAGCTCGATCGGGCCGAAACGGAACACGATCTGGTTGCCGGCGAGGATCACTTCGAGCGGGTCCTCGGTGTCCGCGAGCTGGCGCGCGAGCTCCATGACGGTCTTGCGCGGCAGGATCACTTCGGTGCGCGGCACTTCGGTTTCGAGCGGGCTCGCTGCGAACGCGAGGCGATGGCCGTCGGTCGCGACCATGCGCAGCTCGCTGCCGGCAACGATCAGCAGCAGGCCGTTGAGGTAGTAGCGGATGTCCTGCTGCGCCATCGCGTACGCGACCTGCGCGAGCTGGCGCTTGAAGCTCTTCTGGCTCACCTGGAAGCGCGTCGCTTCCCCGTCCGGCAGGTTCATGCGCGGGTAGTCCGCGGCCGGTAGCGTCTGCAGCGCGAAGCGGCTGCGCCCCGACTTCACCGTGAGGCGCTTGTCGTCGAGCGTGAGATTGACCCCGCCTTCTGCCGGCAGCGCGCGCAGGATGTCCTGCAGCTTGCGCGCGGCGACCGTGATCGACGCGTCCTCGCCGCCGATGTGCCCGGCGGTCGTCGTGCGGATCTGGATTTCGATGTCCGTCGCGAGCAGCGTCAGCTGGTCGCCGTGCTTCTCGATCAGCACGTTCGACAGGATCGGCAGCGTGTGGCGCTTTTCGACGATGCCGGCGACCGACTGCAGCGGAGCGAGGAGCGCGTCGCGGGTGGTGTTGAGCAGAAGCATGGCGTCAGTGTTTTCCGGTTTGTGTAATGCGGTTGTTCCGGGCCGGGCGCGTGGCGGCGTATTGTGGAGCAGGAACGGACGGGCGGTGACGCGTCATCCCCTCAGGACCTGGGTCAGGACGTGGACGTCGTGGTTCAGTTGGTGGTCGCCGAGGCGCAGCTCGGCGATCGTTCGGCACGCGTGCATCACGGTCGTGTGGTCGCGGCCGCCGAACGCTTCGCCGATCGCCGGCAGCGACATCGGCGTGAGGTCCTTCGCGAGCCACATCGCGACCTGGCGCGGCCGCGCGATCACGCGCGTGCGCTTTTTCGAGTGCATGTCGGCGACCTTGATCTTGTAGTAGTCGGCGACGGTCTTCTGGATGTGCTCGATCGTCAGTTGGCGGTTGTGCGCGTTCAAGAGGTCCTTCAGCGCGTCCTTTGCGACTTCGAGCGAGATGCTGCGGCCATGGAAGCGCGCATACGCGACGACCTTGTTCAGCGCGCCTTCGAGCTCGCGCACGTTCGAGCGCAGGTTTTTTGCGATCAGGAACGCGACGTCGTCGGTCAGATCGACGCGCAGCGCTTCGGCCTTCTTCTGCAGGATCGCGACGCGCATCTCGAGCTCGGGCGGCTCGATCTGCACCGTCAGGCCCCAGTCGAAACGCGAGATCAGGCGATCTTCAAGGCCCTGGATGTCCTTCGGGTAAGTGTCGCAGGTGATGACGATCTGCTTCCTCGCCTCGGTCAGTGCGTTGAACGCGTGGAAGAACTCTTCCTGCGTACGGTTCTTGTTGTTGAAGAACTGGATGTCGTCGATCAGCAGGAGGTCGAGCGAGCGGTAGTAGCGCTTGAACGCGTCGAAGCTCTTCTGCTGGTATGCGCGCACGACGTCGGCGTAGTAGTCCTCGACGTGCACGTAGCGGATCACCGCGCGCGGGTTGTGCTGGTACACCGCATTGCCGATCGCGTGCACGAGGTGGGTCTTGCCGAGACCGACGCCGCCATAGACGAAGAGCGGGTTGTACGACGTGCCAGGGTTCTGCGCGACCTGCATCGCCGCGGCGCGCGCGAGGTCGTTCGCACGGCCGGTCACGAGCGTGTCGAACGTGAAATCGGCGTTCAGGCGCGTCTTTTCGTAGGCGAGGTCGGACACCGTCGCCGACGGCGTGGGGTCGGCCGGTCGCGTGGCGATCGCCGCTGCCGGGGCCGCAACCGTCGGCGAGGCGTCATTCGTTGCGGTGGACGACGCGACGGCAGCGAGCGGTCGCGGCGCCGCACGCGCTGAGTCGACCGCCGGCAGCACGAGTTCGAGTCCGATCGGTGCACCGTGGAATTCTTCGCCGAGCTCGCCGATCCGTCGCAGGTAGCGTTCACGAACCCATTGCATGACGAAGCGGTTCGGGGCGAGAAGGCGCAGCGCGGGACCCGTCTCCGGGTGGTCCAGCTCCACCTGCAGCGTCTTGATCCACGTATTGAACTGTTGCGGGGGCAGTTCGTGCTCGAGGCGCGACAGGCAGAAGGACCAGAAGTCTTGGTTCACGGATTGGACGGTTTGTGCTTGCGACACGGGTTTCATGGCGCGCCCGCCTCCATTGTTCACCAAGCGACGGCGCGCCGCGTTGATGGCATTGTAGGGACGCTTTCGCTGGACGACGACCGAGAGCGGCTCGGGCGGGGTTGCCCTGTGCGCTCGACCGAAAGCGGAAGCGCCGAATTCTACCCTCGCCGGTGAAAGTTATCCACAGGTCTCGGCAAAAATTGTTCTTGACAAACAGTGGATTATCCGATTCAATCCTGCGTTTGACCCAAATACTGGCAGACCGAAATGAAACGCACCTATCAGCCTTCCGTCGTCCGTCGCAAGCGCACCCACGGCTTCCTGGTTCGCATGAAAACCCGCGGTGGCCGCGCAGTGATCCGCGCTCGGCGCGCCAAGGGACGTCACCGTCTCGCCGTCTGAGGTGAACGGTTCGTCGGGCGTTGACCAGCGGTTTCTCGACGCCTACAGAATAAGAAAAACGGATGAGTATTCATCCGTTTTTGCTTTCCGACGGGCCTGCAAGGGGCGCTACGTCGTCGTTCATTATCGTCCCAACGAGCTCGAAACGGCGCGCCTCGGCGTCGTGGTCGCTAAGAAGCTCGCGAAACGTGCCAACTTGCGCAATCTCGTGAAACGTATCGTGCGCGAACAGTTCCGTAAAATCCGGCACGCCCTGGTCCCTCACGATCTGGTCGTGCGCCTGAACGCGCCCGTGAGTCAGGCGACGCGGGCGATGATCAATGACGATGTCGCGCAGCAGCTGGAGCGCTTTCGACGCTCATGAAGCATCTGCTCCTCGGGTTGCTGCGTATCTACCGTTACGGCATCAGTCCGATGCTTGGGCGCAACTGTCGCTTCTATCCGAGCTGCTCGCATTACGCACACGAAGCGATCGAGCGGCATGGTGCATTGCACGGGGGCTGGCTCGCAGCCAAACGCGTGAGTCGTTGCCATCCTTTCCATCCCGGCGGGTATGATCCCGTCCCCTGAACCCGACTGAAGAATAATTCCGATGGATCAGCGCCGCCTCATACTCGTCCTCGTCTTCCTGCTTTCCACCGTGATGTTGTGGAACGCGTGGCTCCAGCACAACCAGCCTGCCCCAACGGCGCCTGCTCAGACCGCGACCGGAGTCGAGGGCGCTGCCGTTCCGACGCCGACTCCGGGCGCGCCCGCGGTGACGGGAGCCGCCATCCCAGGGGCGGCGGCTGCGGTTGCGCCGGCCTCGGTGGCCCCCAGGGTCACCGTGCGTACCGACCTGATGGTCGCCGAAGTGTCCGCGCAAGGCGGCGACATCGTCCGGCTCGAACTGATCGAGCACAAGGCGAGCGCCGACGAAACGAAGAACTTCGTGCTGTTCGACGACGGCGCGAAGCATGTCTATGCGGCCCAGACGGGCCTGATCGGCGAAGGTTTGCCGACGCACAAGACGGTTTTCGAACTGCCCGCTGGCGAGCAGGTCCTGAAGGACGGCGAAGACAGCCTGACGCTGCGGCTCGAGGCGCCCGAGCAGAACGGCGTCAAGGTCACGAAGCTGATGACCTTCCAGCGCGGCAATTACACGGTGGACGTCAAGTACGAGATCAGCAACGCAAGCGGAAGCCCAGTTGCGCCGCACGCGTATTTCCAGCTGACACGTGACGGACAGGCGGCCGAATCGGTCGAAGCGTTCGGAGTGACGACGTTCACCGGGCCGGCGTTTTACACCGAAGCGGACAAGTTCCAGAAAGTGCAATTCGAGGAAATCGCCGAGGGCAAGGCGAAGTTCGCGAAAAAGGCCGGCGACGGCTGGGTCGCGATGGTGCAGCACTACTTCGTCAGCGCCTGGCTGCCGCAGGAGGCCGGCGACCGCGAATTCTTCGCACAAAAGGTCGGCCCGGACCTGTATTCGTCGGGCGTGATCCTGCCGGTCGCCGCGATCCCGCCGGGCCAGAGCGGCGCGGTCGGAGCGCGCCTCTATGCCGGTCCGCAGGAGCAGGACAAGCTCGAAGACATCGCGCCCGGGCTCGATCTGGTCGTCGATTACGGCTGGCTCACGGTGATCGCCGCGCCGCTGTTCTGGGTGCTCTCGTGGATCCACAACGTCGTCGGCAACTGGGGCTGGGCGATCATCATCGTCACGGTTCTGATCAAGCTGCTGTTCTTCCCGCTGTCGGCGGCGAGCTACAAGTCGATGGCGAAGATGCGCGTGCTCGGCCCGCGCATGCAGCGCATCAAGGAGCTGTACGGCAGCGACAAGGCGAAGATGCAGCAGGAAATGATGGAGATGTACCGGAAGGAGAAGATCAACCCGCTCGGCGGCTGCCTGCCGATCCTGGTGCAGATCCCGGTGTTCATTTCGCTGTACTGGGTGCTGCTCGGCAGCGTCGAGATGCGCCATGCGCCATGGCTCGGCTGGATCCAAGACCTGTCCGCGAAGGATCCGTATTTCATCCTGCCGGTCATCATGGGCGTGTCGATGCTCGTGCAGATGAAGCTCAACCCGACGCCGCCGGACCCGATTCAGGCGAAGGTCATGATGGCGATGCCGGTGATCTTCACGTTCATGTTCCTGTGGTTCCCGTCGGGCCTCGTCCTGTACTGGGTCGTTAACAACATTCTGTCGATCGCGCAGCAGTGGCAGATCACCCGGATGATCGAACGTGGAAAGAGCGGAGCTCAGGCTGCCTGACACGATCGCGGCCGTCGCGACCGCACCCGGTCGCGGCGGAATCGGAGTTGTCCGCGTCTCCGGTTCCGCTCTCGATTCCTTCGCCCGTGCGCTCACGGGCAAAAACCCCGAACCCCGCACTGCGGGGTTCGTTCGTTTTCTGGATTCGGGGGGCGGGACGATCGACGAAGGCCTCCTGCTGTACTTTCCGGCGCCGCGCTCCTTCACCGGCGAGGACGTGATCGAGCTGCAGGGGCACGGCGGGCCGGTCGTGCTGCAGCTGCTGCTGACGCGGTGCGTCGAACTCGGCGCGCGCCTCGCCGAGCCCGGCGAATTCTCGCGCCGCGCTTTCCTGAACGGCAAGATGGACCTTGCGCAGGCCGAGGCCGTCGCCGACCTGATCGAAGCGTCGACGATCGCTGCAGCCCGCTCGGCGGTCCGTTCGCTGTCGGGCGCATTCTCGGACGAGATCCGCCGCTTGACCGACGCGCTGATCGACCTGCGGATGCTGGTCGAGGCGACGCTCGATTTTCCGGAAGAGGAGGTCGAGTTTCTCGAGAAGGCACGCGCGCGGGAGCGGCTCGACGCGATCCGCGCGCAACTCGAAGCGGTTCTGGACCGCGCCCGACAGGGCGCCTTGCTGCGCAGCGGGATGAATGTCGTTCTCGTCGGGCAGCCGAACGTCGGCAAGTCGAGCCTGCTGAACTGTCTTGCCGGCGAGGAGCGGGCGATCGTCACCGAGATTGCGGGGACTACGCGAGACGCGTTACGCGAGACGATCGCGATCGAAGGCATTCCGATCCACATCATCGATACCGCGGGCTTGCGGGACACCGACGACCGGGTGGAGCGAATCGGGGTCGAGCGAACGTGGCGCGAGATCGAGCGCGCCGATGCCATTCTGCGGATCGTCGACGCGCGCGCCGACGTTCAGGCCGAAGACCTGGCTATAGACGCGAGGCTTCCGCCTGGCATCGAAAGAATTGCGGTATTCAATAAAATCGATCTATGTAGCGCCCAACCGTCGCGGGAAGTGCGCGGTGCGGCGGTTTCGCTTCGGATTTCGGCGCAGACGGGCGACGGGATCGATCTGCTTCGTTCCGAGTTGCTGCGCGTCGCCGGCTGGCACGCGCATGGCGAGGACGTCGTGCTCGCGCGCGAGCGCCACCTCGTCGCGCTGCGTGCCGCGCTTGCGCATGTCACCGCTGCGGCGGCCCAATTTGGCGCGCTTGAACTCTTCGCGGAGGAGTTGCGCGGCGCACAGGAACGCCTTGGCGAAATCACCGGGGAGTTCTCCGCCGACGATCTGCTTGGTGTCATTTTTTCGCGGTTCTGCATCGGAAAATGAACCGGCGGAGCGCCGGTGGGCAGCGTTGATTGGATTGACCCTTTCCGGGATGTCGGACGGGTTTGTTGCGCGGCAGGGCAGCGTTCGCGGTCGTATGTTCCTTTCGTGACGGAACGTCCCGTCAGCGAGTGATTCGAGTGAAGGGCTTGTGAAACGGCGTGCGGCGCAGTTCAAATCCGGTTTCACGTGAAACCAGAACAGAATGGAAAACATCGACCACCTCCTACCGCTGCTCGGCCTCGCCGCGTTCTTTGCCGGGCTCGTCGACGCGGTCGTCGGGGGCGGCGGACTGATTCAGATTCCGACGCTTTTCGTCGCCTTTCCCTCCGCGATGCCCGCGACGCTGTTCGGCACGAACAAGCTGGCGTCGATCGTCGGCACCGCGAGCGCGGCGGTGCAGTACGCCCGGCGGGTTGCCATTCCCTGGCGGATCGCTTTTCCCGGCGCGCTCGCCGCGCTCGCCGGCTCGTGGTTCGGGGCGCGCGCGGTCGCCTATCTTTCGCCGGAAATCCTCAGGCCGCTGGTGCTTGCGCTTCTGGCCGTGGTCGCGGTGTACACCTTCGTCCGCAAGGACTTCGGTGTCGGCGAGGATCGCGAGCAGGAGGTGCCCCGCGGCGCGGCAATTGCGGTGGCGATTGGCGGGGGGGTCGGGTTCTACGACGGGTTCTTCGGTCCGGGCACCGGGAGCTTCCTGATCTTTCTCCTGATCAGGCTCCTGCATATGGATTTTCTGCGCGCGTCGGTCACGGCGAAAATCATCAATGTCGCGACGAACGTTGCTGCGATCGCCTTCTTTGCGTTCAATGTCGAGCTGCTGTGGCAGGCGGCGGCGGTCATGGCGTCCTGCAATCTGGCGGGTGCTTTGGTCGGCTCGCGTCTCGCGTTGCGTCACGGGGTAAGGTTCGTGCGCAAGATGTTCCTCGGAGTCGTGTGCGTGCTGATCGCGAAGGTGGCCTACGATCTTCTGACTCAGGCGAGTTGATCGCCGGCGCTGCGTTTCACGTGAAACAGTAATAGACCGCGCTGCGCACGCAGGCCGCAGTTCCCGAAGACCAAAGTGGCAGTGGCGGCCCCCTGGTCTTGTCATTGCCTCTCACCGAAACCCCGTCGTCGATTTGGCTCGCGACGTCCCCGCGTCGCGCCCGATCTGCGGAGGATCGCTGCCGCGGTATTACAATAGCTTCCTTACTTCGCGCCGCACCGGCGTTGCCAACTTATCTTCGCGCCGCGCTCGACGTTTCGCTACGAGCGGCGCGCTTTCCGACCGGTATCCCAAACACTCGTGACGTCCCGCTCCCGCTCCGTCAGAGGTTCTCCCGCACTTGCGCCGGAAAGCCTCGCTTTCGCGTTGTCCCAGGCCGCCGAACTCGTCGCCGCTGTGCTCGAGGGTCGTAACCTCACGGATGCCTACGAGCGGCTGCTGGCTCGCCATCCGCATTGGCCGGACGGCACGCGCGGCGCGGTTCGCGACCTCGCGTGGGGCACCCTCCGCGATTACGGTCGCGGCGACGTCGTGTTGCGCGAGCTGTTGCACAAGCCCCTGCCGGCGACGCTTCATGCGTTGCTGCTGGTCGCCTTGTACCGTCTGGCGACGCGACCCGAGCAGGCTCACACGATCGTCGACCAGACCGTCGAAGCGGCCGCCGCGCTGGCGCCGGGGCTCAAGGGCGTCGTCAACGGCGTATTGCGCAACCGTTTGCGCGACGCCGAGGCCTTCCAGCGGCTGCAGGACAGCGACCCGGCTGCGCGCTATCGCCACCCGGACTGGTGGATCCGGCGGATGCGCGCCGGGTACCCCGAACGGTGGGAGGCCGCACTCGAAGCCGGTAACCGACGGCCACCGATGGCGGTGCGCGTGAATCGGCGCCGCGCGAGCGTCGACGCGATCGAAGCCGATTTTCGCGCACAAGGGATCGACTGTCGTCGTGTCGCCAACGACGCGCTCGTCCTCGACCGCCCGGTCGCCGTCACCGCGCTTCCGGGCTTCGCGGCCGGGCGCGTTTCAGTGCAGGACGCCGGCGCCCAGTGGGCCGGGCGCTGGCTCGATCTGTCGGACGGGCAGCGCGTGCTCGACGCGTGCGCCGCGCCAGGGGGAAAAGCCGCGCAGATCCTCGAGACCGCGGATGTCGAACTCGTCGCGCTCGAACTCGATCCGGCGCGCGTCCGGCGCATCCACGAGAATCTCGTGCGCCTCGGACTCGCGGCAGAGGTGAAGACGGTCGACTGCTGCCGTGTCGACGAATGGTGGGACGGCCGGCCGTTCGACCGCATCCTCGCCGACGTTCCATGCTCCGCGTCCGGCGTGGCTCGCCGCCACCCCGACATCAAGTGGCTGCGCCGCCGCGAAGACATTCCGCGTTTCGCGGCGCAGCAGGCGCAAATTCTCGAAGCACTGTGGCCGACGCTCGCGGTCGGCGGAAAGCTGCTTTATGTAACCTGCTCGGTGTTCGACGACGAGAACGCCGCGCAGATCGCACGCTTCCTGGCCGGGCACCCCGATGCGCAACGCGAGGCGATCGGGAATGACCCCGAACAACAGCTCCTGCCCGACGCGGACCATGACGGTTTCTTTTACGCGCTCCTTCGCAAGCATCGCCAGGCGTAGCCGCGCCGCGCTGCTGGCCCTGCTGCTGGCCGTCGCGTCCCTGCCGGCGCTCGGCGACGGCCGCATCAGCTATGCCGAGATCGTGCCGAGCGAGGAGGGTTACGTCGTCAATGCCGATATCGATCTCGCTCTTAACCCGCGGCTCGCCGATGCGGTGTCGCGCGGCGTATCGCTGTACTTCACCGCGGATTTCGTCATCGAACGCGATCGCTGGTACTGGCTCGACGAGGTAGTCGCGGAGCGCAGCCTCGATTTCCGCCTGTCGTACCATGCGATCAGCCGCAGCTACCGGCTGTCGGTCGGCAACTTCCACCAGAGCTTCGACACGCTGGACGCGGCGGTGCGCACGATGCTGCGCATCCGGAGCTGGCAAATCGTGCCGATCGATGCGCTCGAATCGGGCGTCTCCTACAATGCGGCACTGAAATTCCAGTTTGACACCAGCCTGTTGCCGAAGCCCTTCCAGGTAACCGCGATCGGCAGCCGCGACTGGAATCTCGGCACCGACTGGCTGCACTGGACCTTTCTTGCAGGAGGCGGACGATGAGGCGGGTGCTGCTCGTCGTCGTCGCGGCCATCGCGGGGATCTCGCTGTTCCTGCTCGCGTCGGCGAGCGCGAATACCGACCTGTTCGCGAAGAGCTACCCGTATCTCCTCGCAATCAACGGCGCCGTCGCGGTCGTGCTCGGCGGGCTGGTCGCTTTCCAGCTCCGCGTGCTGTGGCGCGAATACCGCGCGCGCGAGTTCGGGTCCCGCATCAAGTACCGGCTGATGCTGATGTTCGCGCTGATGGCGCTCGTGCCGGGGATGGTCGTCTACGCGATGTCGCTGCAGTTCGTCGTCCGCAGCATCGAGTCGTGGTTCGACGTCCGGGTGGACTCGGCGCTGGAAGGAGGCATCGCGCTCGGCCAGAACGCGCTCGACTACCTCTCGTCGCAGGTCGCCGACAAGGCGCAGGACATGGCGCTCGAACTCGAAATCGCCGACCCGCTGTCGCCGGCGCTGCTGAACCGCCTACGCGAGCGGGCCGGCGTCCGCAGCGCGACGGTCATCGACGGCGCCGCGCAGATCCTCGTGACGGCGTCGTCCGAGCTTTCCGGCTTCCTGCCTGAAGTGCCGACGCTTTCCCAGCTGCGTCAGGCGCGCCAAGCGCAGCGCTATCACATCGTCGATACCCAGCCGGGCGGCGCGCTGACGATACGCGTCGTCGTGCCGATTCCGTCGCGCGCGCTGAGCGTCGAGTCACGCTACCTCCAGCTCACGCAGCCGGTGCCGCAGACTTTCGGGCGCCACGCCGAAGCCGTCCAGGAGGCGTACCGCGAATACCAGCAGCTCACGCTGGGGCGCACCGGCCTGAGGCGCATCTACACGCTGACGCTGACGCTGACCCTGCTGCTCGCGCTGCTCGCAGCGGTCGCCGTCGCGTTCGTGCTGACCCGGCGGCTCGTCGCGCCGCTGCTGATCCTCGCCGAAGGCACGCAAGCCGTCGCCGAAGGGGATCTCAGTCCGCGCCAGGCGCTGCCTGCGCGCGACGAACTCGGTGTCCTGACGCAGTCGTTCAACCGGATGACGCGGCAGCTCGTCGAAGCGCGCGACTCGGCCGAGCGCAACCGCGCGGCGGTCGAGTCGGCCCGGGCCTATCTCGAAAGCGTGCTCGCGAACCTGTCGACCGGCGTGCTCGCGTTCGCCGCGAGCGGGACGCTGCGCGCCGCGAACGCCGGTGCGATGGCGATCCTGCAGGACGAACTGCAGGGCTTCGAGGACCTCGATCTGCGCGACTGGCCGCGCCACGAGCGTTTCCGTGACGCGCTGTTGAAGGGCCTCGGCGAGAACGAAGGTGACTGGCAGGAGCAGCTCGAACTGACCGGGAAGGACGCGAGCTTGCAGACACTGCTGATCCACGGCGCGCGACTGCCCGCCGCGTCCGGCGGCGGGCTCGTCGTCGTGTTCGACGACATCACGCGGATGATCGCCGCACAACGGACCGCCGCGTGGGCGGAGGTCGCACGCCGCCTCGCGCACGAGATCAAGAACCCGCTGACGCCGATCCAGCTGTCGGCCGAGCGCTTGGCGTACAAGCTCGCGGACCGGCTCGACGGCGAAGGGCGCGAGACGCTCGAGCGTGCCACGCGCACGATCGTGAACCAGGTGGAAGCGATGAAGAATCTCGTGAACGGCTTCCGCGATTATGCGAGACTGCCCAGCCCCGTGATGGGCCGGGTCGACCTCAACGCGCTGGTCGCCGAAGTGCTGAATCTCTACGAAAGCTCGCCGGTGATGGTGAGGGCGGAGCTCGGGCGCAAGCTGCCGCTTGTCGCCGGGGACGAAAGCCAGCTGCGCCAGGTGATTCACAACGTGCTGCAGAACGCCGAAGATGCGGTCGCGGGACGGGCGGAAGGCGTCGTGGCGCTGGTCACGCGCCACGATGGCGACCGCGTCGCGCTCGTGATCGGCGACAATGGCCCGGGATTTCCTGCGGAGTTGCTGACGCACGCGTTCGAACCGTACTTCACGACGAAGAGCCGCGGGACCGGCCTCGGCCTGGCGATCGTGAAGAAGATCATCGACGAGCACGGCGGCGACATCCGCCTCGCGAACCCGGAGACTGGCGGCGCCGAAGTGCGCATCCGGCTGCGGGCCGCGATACCAATCAGCGACAAGTGATATGGCGAAAATACTTATCGTCGACGATGAAGTCGGCATCCGCGAGCTGCTGTTCGAAATCCTCAGGGACGAAGGTCACGACGTCATCCTCGCCGAAAACGCCGCTGCCGCGCGTGGCGCGCGCAACGAGGCGCGGCCCGATCTCGTCCTTCTCGACATCTGGATGCCCGACACCGACGGCATCACGCTGCTGAAGGAATGGTCGGCGAACGGGCAGCTGACGATGCCGGTCGTGATGATGTCGGGCCATGGCACGATCGACACCGCGGTCGAGGCGACGCGCATCGGCGCGATCGACTACCTCGAAAAGCCGATCGGCCTGCAGAAACTGCTCGCGGCGGTAAAGCGCGGGCTGCAGCGCCCGTCCGCGCCGGGAACGCCGTCGCCGCTGACGCTCGCGGCCTTCACGCGCTCGGTGCCGCTGCGCGAGCTGCAGCGACTCGTCCAGCAGGTCGCGTCGAACTCGCGCGTGCTGCTGCTGCGCGTCGGAAGCGGCAGCCTCGCCGAACTGGCGGCGCACAGCTTTCAGGCGAAAGGCGCGCCGTGGCTCGACCTGTCGGCCGTATCGCCGCCGCTCGACGTCAATCAGTTGCAGGCCTGCCACGGCGGGGTGCTGTTCGTCTCGGAGCTGTCGCGGCTGTCGCGGACGCAGCAGAAGAATCTCGCGTTCGCGCTCGAGCGCCTGGACCGTTACGACCTGAGGCTGGTCGTCGCGACCGACCACGCGATGGACGCGCTGGCCCGCGAAGGCTGGGACGAGTCGCTCGTCGCGAGGCTGTTCGAGGTCAGCCTCGCGCCGCCGTCGATCGCCGACATCCGCGATGACTTGCCGGAGCTCGCCGCGCAATTGCTTTTGCATCTGGTCGAGGCGGGTGAAGTGCCGCGGCGGCAGTTTTCCACCGCCGCGCTGAATACGCTGCGCGCGCAGGCGTGGAACGGCGGCTACACGGAACTGCGCGCGGCGGTGAAGTCGCTCGCACTCGGCACGCTCGAGGAGGAGATCTGCCTGGCGGACGTGCGCCGCCTGCTGATGCCGACGACCGAGGGCAGCGCGGGCGTGTCGCTCGACCAGCCGCTGCGCGAGGCGCGCGAAGCATTCGAACGCCTGTATTTCGAGCACCACCTGCGGCTCGAAGGCAGCAACATGACGCGGCTCGCCGAGAAAAGCGGTCTGGAGCGCACCCATCTTTACCGCAAGCTCAAGCAGCTCGGGCTGCAGACCAGTCGCAAAAACGAGGAGCACTGACGATGGTGCAATGCAGCAACGCCACGCGCGACGCGGCGACGCCGCCCGTCCGCCGCCGTGAATCCTGATCCGCGCATTCGCCCACGATGAAGATCATCATTCTCGGCGCCGGCCAGGTCGGCGCCTCGGTGGCCGAGAACCTCGTATCGGAAGCCAACGACATCACGCTCGTCGACACCAGCGCCGAACACCTCGAAATCCTGCGCGACCGGCTCGAACTGCGCACGGTGCGCGGGAACGCGGCTTCGCCGACCGTATTGCGCGAAGCCGGCGCCGACGACGCCGACCTGCTGATCGCGGTGACGCAGTCGGACCAGACGAACCTCTGCGCATGCCGCGTCGCGAAGACGCTGTTCAACCTGCCGACGCGCATCGCCCGCCTGCGCTCGACGGATTTCGTCGACCACCCCGAGCTGCTGTCCGACGAGAACTTCGCGGTCGATTTCTCGATCTGCCCCGAGCAGATCGTGACCGATTACATCAAGCGGCTGATCGCGTTTCCCGAAGCGCTACAGGTGCTGGAATTCGCCGAAGGCGTCGTCAGCCTGATCGGCGTGCGCGCGTTCGAAGGCGGACCGCTGGTCGGCCACCCGCTGAAGGCGCTGCGCTATCACATGCCGAACGTCGAAGTGCGGATCGCGGCGATCTACCGCGAAGGCGAAGCGCTGATTCCCGAGGGCGACACGATGATCCTGCCGGGCGATGAAGTGTTCTGTCTCGCCTCGACGGTGCATATCCGCCAGGTGATGCGCGAACTTCGCCGCTCGGACCTGCCGATGCGCCGGATCATGATCGCCGGCGGCGGCAACATCGGGCTGCGGCTCGCGCGCTCGATCGAGACCGAATACAACGTCAAGGTGCTCGAACTCGACAAGCTGCGCGCCGAAGTGATCGCGACCCAGCTGTCGCGGGCGCTGGTGCTGCGCGGCGACTCGACCGACGAAAAACTGCTCGAGAACGAAGGGATCGACGAGATCGACCTCTTCGTGGCGCTGACCAACGATGACGAGGACAACATCATGTCCACGTCGCTCGCGAAGCGGATGGGCGCGCGCCGCACGCTGGCGCTGATCAACCGCCGGAGCTACGTCGATCTCGTGCAGGGCGGCCCGATCGACATCGCGATCTCGCCCGCGCAGACGTCGATCGGCTCGCTGCTCGCGCACGTGCGCCGCGGCGACGTCGTCGCGGTCCATAGCCTGCGCCGCGGCGCCGCGGAAGCGCTCGAAATCATCGCGCACGGTTCGGAGAAGGACTCGAAGGTCGTCGGCCGCAAGATCCAGGACGTCGCGTTGCCGAAAGGAGTGACGATCGGGGCGATCGTGCGCGACGAACGTCGTCCGGACGGCAAGGTGATGCGCCGGCAGGTCGTGATTCCGCATCACGACACCGTCATCGAAGGTGGCGACCACGTGATCGTGTTCTGCACCCACAAGAAGCTGGTTCGGCAAGTCGAGAAACTGTTCCAGGTCGGCTTCACGTTCCTGTAAGCCATGCGAAGCTACTTCCCGGTTCTCAACGCGCTCGGCCTGATCGTCCTGATCTTCGGCCTGCTGATGGGTTTTCCGCTCGCGGTGTCGTTTTTTCTCGGCGACGATGCGACCCGCGCGTTCGACCACGCGGTCCTGATCACCGGCGCTGCCGGCCTGCTGCTGTGGTTGCCGACGCGCGGCGTCCGCCGCGACCTCCGCCCCCGGGACGGCTTCCTGCTCGTCGCGCTGACGTGGATCGTCACGCCGATCTTCGGCGCGATTCCGCTCGCGAGCTACCTGCCGAACCTCTCCGCGGTGGACGCGTATTTCGAGGCGGTGTCCGGGCTGACGGCGACCGGCGCGACGATCCTGCGCGGGCTCGACGCGATGCCGATCTCGGTGAACCTGTGGCGCACGTTCATGCACTGGATCGGCGGCATGGGCGTCATCGTGCTCGTCGTCGCGATCCTGCCGCTGCTGGGCATCGGCGGGCGCCAGCTCTTCAAGGCGGAAGTGCCGACGCCGATGAAGGAGTCCAGTCTCACGCCGCGCATCACCGAAACCGCGAAAGGCCTGTGGCTCACCTATTCGCTGCTGACCGCCGCGTGTGCGGTGAGCCTGTGGCTCGCGGGACTCGACGGCTGGGAGGCGCTGATCCACGCGTTTTCGGTCACCGGCCTCGGCGGCTTCTCGAGCAAGGACGCCTCGCTCGGCTACTTCAACGACGTCTCGGTCGACCTCGTCGTGATCACGTTCGCGCTACTAGCCGGCCTCAACTACGCGACGCACTATCTCGCGCTGATCCGCCGCAGCCCGCGTCCCTACCTCGCCGACCCGGAGCTGCGCTTCTATTTCGGCGTGCTCGCGCTCAGCGTCCTCGGTCTGAGCGTCTATCTGATGCAATTCGGCGCGCATCCCAATTTCCTGACCACGCTGCGCTACGTCGCCTTCCACGTCGTGTCGATGTCGACATCGCTCGGGCTGGCGACCTACGACTACACACTGTGGCCGATGTTCGCGCAGATCTGGATGCTGTTTCTCGGCAGCTTCATCGCCTGTTCGGGCTCCGCCGGCGGCGGCATCAAGATGATGCGGGCGATCATCCTCTACAAGCAGGTGTTCCGCGGCATCGTGCGGTCGTTGCACCCGCAGGCGGTGCACCCGGTCCGGCTGGGCAGCCAGCCGGTGTCCGAGGACGTCCTGCACGCGGTGCTTGGCTTCAGCTTCATGTACATGGTCACAATCGTGTCGCTGACGCTCGTGCTGTCGGCGACCGGGCTCGACATCATCACCGCGTTTTCCGGTGTCGTCGCGTGCCTGAACAACACCGGCCCGGGGCTCGGCGAGATCGGCCCGACGTCGAACTACCAGATCCTCACCGACGTGCAGACCGGCGTGCTCGCCTTCACGATGATCCTCGGCCGCCTCGAGATCTTCACCCTCCTCGTCGTGCTCACGCCGGTGTTCTGGCGCCGCTGACGGCGCTGCCCGCGCGCGGGGGCGGGAACTCCGGGGTCGGCATGCCGGACGAAAACACGGATAATCGCGGTTTGCCGAACCGGCAGACAAAAGGATGCGAACGTGAGCCGTCTCGAGAACGATACTTTCCTGCGCGCGCTGCTGCGCGAGCCGACCGAATACACGCCGCTGTGGCTGATGCGCCAGGCCGGGCGCTATCTGCCGGAGTATTGCGAGACGCGTCGGCGCGCGGGCAGCTTCCTGAATCTGTGCAAGAGCCCTTCTCTCGCGTGCGAAGTCACGCTGCAACCGCTCGAACGCTACGACCTGGACGCGGCGATCCTATTCTCGGACATCCTGACGGTGCCCGACGCGATGGGTCTCGGGCTGTATTTCGCCGAGGGCGAAGGCCCGCGCTTCGAACGCCCGCTGCGCGACGAGTGGGAGATCCGCAACCTCGCCGCGCCCGACCCGCACGTCGAACTGCAGTACGTGATGGACGCCGTCGCCGAGATCCGCCGCGCGCTCGACGGGCGCGTCCCGCTGATCGGCTTCTCGGGCAGTCCGTGGACGCTCGCGTGCTACATGGTCGAAGGCGGTTCGTCCGACGACTATCGCAAGATCAAGACGCTCGCCTACAGTCGCCCCGACCTGCTGCATCACATCCTCGCCGTTACCGCCGACGCCGTCGTCGCCTACCTCAACGCGCAGATCGAAGCCGGCGCGCAGGCGGTGATGGTGTTCGACTCATGGGGCGGCGTGCTCTCCGAAGCCGCGTACCGCGAATTCTCACTGCGCTATCTTGAGCGCGTCATCGCCGGCCTGACGCGCGAACGCGACGGCCGCCGCGTGCCGAACATCGTGTTCACGAAGGGCGGCGGCCTGTGGCTCGAGAGCATCGCGGCGATCGGCTGCGATGCGGTCGGGCTCGACTGGACGATGGACATCGGGCGTGCGCGCGCCCTCGTCGGCGACAAGGTGGCGCTGCAGGGCAACCTCGATCCGTCGATCCTGTTCGCCCCCGCGGACGCGATCGCGACCGAGGCGAAGCGTGTTCTCGACGCGTTCGGGCCCCACCCCGGCCATGTGTTCAACCTCGGCCACGGGATCTCGCAATTCACGCCGCCCGAGGCCGTGTCGGTGCTCGTCGACACCGTGCACGAGCACAGCCGCAAGCTGCGCAGCGGCGGCTGATGCTGCCGCAGCAGGACGGAGATGCCGCGGTTGCCGGCGTTGCCGTCGCTGCCCGGCGGACGTCCGCTCCTTGGCGGTGTCGTGCGAACCTGGCACCGGGTAGTCGGCGGACTCGGGCTGCGGCCTCCGAAGTTCGGTGCAGCGCCCCACGATCCTGAAATCGTCGTCGGCTGCCCTGCACGTCCGCGACGGGAACAGCGGCTTTTCCGGCGGTCCGTTCAACGTCGCGGAGGGCCGAGCGCCGGGTATCCGGCGGCTCTCGGCTCTCGGCTGTCAAGAACAAAATCTTTCTCGGTAGCTTGACTTATGCACATCAACCCGTTCCGGGTGCCGGCTTCATGCGAGACAGATAGTGCGAACGTAACGTTTTACTAAGTGTTTGTAAATTAAGAAAAAACATTTTGCCTACTGTTAAGGCAAAGTGACAGAAGGGCTTGCTCGGCGCCGGGTTCACGGCGTTTCACCCAAGCTGCTCACAAAGTTATCCACAGAATATGTGGACAAGGCCGCTAAGGGTTCTCCGTTAGGCATTTAGTGGCCTTTTCCAAGTATCGACTTAAGTTCCCGCCGCAAGTGGTTGAAATTGAACAGGAAGCGGCGAACGAGAGCACGCCCGTATGCCGATCGTCCGCGTTTCGCTCCCCGTTCCGCTCCTGCAACTCTTTGATTACACATCGGAAGATGCGACGGTGCGGGACCTCGGGCGGTGCGTTCGGGTGCCGTTCGGGCGGGGCGAGAAGAGCGGCGTGATCGTCGGCCTGCCGGGGGCTTCGGATGTGGATCCCTCGCGTCTCAAGCCGGTGCGGCACATCCAGCGTGAAGTCGCGCCGCTGCCGGCGGACTGGCTCGAGCTGGTCGGCTTCGTCGCGCACTACTACCATGCGCCGCTTGGCGAGGTCATCGCGCTCGCGCTGCCGCCCGGCCTGCGGCGGGCCGATGCGGTCAGCGACCGGGACGCGGACCCGCTGCTGGCGCTCACCGACGAGGGACGCGCGGCGCTGGAGGCGGACCGCCGCGCCAGCCGGGCGCTGTCGTTGCTGGGGGAGTTGAACGTGGCCGGCGTCGTGCGGCGCAGCGTCGCGCGCGCGCTTCCCTCGGGGGAAAGCGTCGGCGACGCGCTGCGGCGCGGCTGGATCGCCGCGGTGAAGGCGTCCGATCCCGCCGAGTGCAGGCCGGGGGGACTGCCCGAGCTGACCGCCGAACAGCTCGCGGCGGTCGACGCGGTCACCGGCGCCCCGCCCGGTTTCGTGCCGTGGCTGCTGCACGGCGTCACCGGCAGCGGCAAGACCGAGGTGTATCTGCGGCTCGCCGCGCGTGCCTTGCAGGCAGGGCGTCAGGTATTGATGCTCGTGCCCGAAATCGCGCTGACGCCGCAGCTCGAATCCCGCGTCGCCGGACGTTTCCCGTCGGCGAACGTCGTCAGCCTGCATTCGGCCCTCGCGGAAGGCGCACGCTCGCGCGGCTTCGTGCAGGCGCTCGAGGGGCACGCCGACATCGTGCTCGGGACGCGGCTGTCGGTTTTTGCGCCGCTGCCGCGCCTCGGCCTGATCCTCGTCGACGAGGAGCACGACGCGTCGTACAAGCAGCAGGAAGGGGTGCGCTATTCGGCGCGCGACATCGCGGTGTGGCGCGCGCGTCAGCGCGCCGTGCCGGTCGTGCTCGGCTCGGCGACGCCGTCGCTCGAAAGCTGGCAGCACGTGCGCGAGGGACGGTATCGCGGGTTGCGGCTCACCGCGCGCGCGATCGCGAGCGCGCTGCCGACGGTGCGGCGGATCGACACGCGGCGGCTGCGGCTCGACGAGGGCCTGAGCCCGGCGTTGCAGGCGGCGATCGCGACCCGGCTCGAACGCGGCGAACAGAGCCTGGTGTTCCTCAACCGCCGCGGCTACGCGCCGGTGCTGTCGTGCCCGTCCTGCGGCTGGGTCAGCCAGTGTCCACACTGTTCGGCGAACCTCGTCGTGCACCTCGCCGACCGCCGGCTGCGCTGCCACCACTGTGGCTGCGACCACGGCATCCCGCCCGCGTGCCCGGTGTGCGGCAACCAGGATATCCAGCCGTTCGGGCGCGGCACGCAGCGCATCGAGGCGCGGCTCGCCGAGCTGTTCCCGGCCGCCCGCGTGCTGCGCGTCGACCGCGACTCGGCGCGCACCCGCACGCAATGGGAAAGCCTGCTCGCGCGGATCGCCGTCGGCGACGCCGACATCCTCGTCGGCACGCAGATGATGGCGAAAGGGCACGACTTCCCGAACCTCACGCTGGTCGGCGTCGTCGGCGCGGACGCGTCGCTGCACGCGGCCGATTTCCGCGCGCCCGAGCGGCTGTTCCAGCAGCTGATGCAGGTCGGCGGACGCGCCGGCCGCGCCCACCTCGCCGGCGAAGTGCTGATCCAGACCGAGTACCCGGACCATCCGCTGTACCGCTGCCTCGTGCGCCACGATTTCGACGCGTTCGCCGCGAGCGCGCTCGACGAGCGCCGCCAAGCCGGTTTCCCGCCGTTCACGTTCCAGGCGATGCTGCGCGCCGACGCGCCGGCGCTCGACGACGCGATGGCCTTCCTCGCGCACGCGAAGCGGCTCGCGCAGGACGCCGCGCCGGAAGGCTTGCGCGTCTTCGACGCGGTGCCGATGCGCCTGACGCGGCTCGCGCGGCGCGAGCGCGCCCAGCTCCTCGTCGAAGCGGACGCGCGCAGCGTGCTGCAGGAGTTCGTCGGCCGCTGGATAAGGATGCTGCGCGGGCAGCGCGTCGGCCGAGAGCTGCGCTGGCAGCTCGATATCGATCCGCTCGACGTCTGACGGTCAGGTCGCCGGCCACAGCCACGCCGCGCCGCGGACGCCGGACGAGTCGCCGTGCGCGCTCGGCACGAGCCGCGTGACGACGGAATCCGAGAACACGTGCGCGCCCCAGTGGCCCGGCACGTTGCGGTACAGGCGATCAAGCCGCGAGAGGCCGCCGCCGAGCACGATCACGTCCGGGTCGAGGAGGTTCATCACCGCCGCAAGCGCCCGCGCGAGTCGGTCCTCGTAGCGCACGAGCGTCGCCTCGCATTCGGTGTCGCCCTGTTGCGCTGCGCTCGCGATCCCGGCCGCCGTCATCGTGCGGCCCGTCCTTCGCGCATGATCGGCCGCCATGCCGGGGCCGGACAGGTAGGTCTCGATGCAGCCGCGACGGCCGCAATAGCAGGCCGGAAACGGCAGATCGTCGCCTTCGGCGAGCGGCAGCGGCATGTGGCCCCATTCCCCGGCGATCGCGTTGGCACCGACGAGCAGCTGCCCGCGCACGACGATGCCGCCACCGACCCCGGTGCCGAGGATGACGCCGAACACGGTTTGCGCGTCCGCTCCCGCGCCGTCGGCGGCTTCGGACACCGCGAAGCAGTTCGCGTCGTTCGCGATCCGGAGTTCCCGCCCGAGACGGGCCGCGAGGTCGTGCAGCAGCAGGCGGCCGTTCAGGCAGGTCGAATTCGCGTTGCGAATGCGCCCGTCGCGCGGCGACGGCGAACCCGGCGTACCGATGCCGACGCTCGCGGTCGCACCGATTTCCCGCTCCGCCGCTTCGACGAGGGCCGCGACGGTCTCCACGGTCGCCGGGTAGTCGCCCTGCGGTGTCGCCACGCGGCGGCGCAGCAGTTCGCCGCCGTGCCGGTCGAGCGCGACGACTTCGATCTTCGTGCCGCCGAGGTCGATCCCGATCCGCATCGCGGCGGGAAGCGTCAGAGGCGCTGTGCGCGCAGCCGCGAGACCGCGTCGCGGTAGCCTTCGAGCGCCTCGCTGCGGCTCGCCGCGCTGACGTCGAGATTGCTCACCAGGCCGTTCGCGACGCTGTAGCACCAGCCGTGGATCATGACCTGCTGGCCACGCTCCCAGGCTTCGCGCAACACCGAGGTCTGGCTGATATTGACGACCTGCTGCATCACGTTCAGCTCGCACAGCCGGTTCACGCGCTCCGCCGGCGCCTCGATCGCACTGAGCAGCGGTTCGTGCAGGTCGCGAACGTCCTGCACGTGGCGCAGCCAGTTGTCGATCAGCCCGAGCCTCCGGTTCGTCAGCGCCGCGCCGACGCCGCCGCAGCCGTAGTGGCCGACGACGAGAATGTGTTTGACCTGCAGCACATCGACGGCGTACTGGATCACCGACAGCGCGTTCAGGTCGGTATGCACGACAACGTTTGCGACGTTGCGATGCACGAAGACTTCGCCCGGGGCGAGGCCGATGATCTGGTTCGCCGGCACCCGGCTGTCCGAGCATCCGATCCACAGATATTCGGGCGACTGCTGGTTCGCGAGGCGCCGGAAGAAGGCCGGATCCTCCTCGCGCATGCGCTCGGACCAGTTGCGGTTGTTCTCGAACAGTTCGTGGATTGCCTTCATCGGAGTCCTCGGGAGGTTTCAGATCGGGGGCCAGACGCCGAGCGCGACGAGCTGCTTCGTCGCCGCCTCGGCCCAGCCGCGGTTTGCCGCCGGGCTCGCCGGGCTCGGGTGAAGAATACGGCCGATGCGCAGCCCGCGGCCGGCGAGCGCCTCGGTGGCGCGGCCCTCGGCCCAGACGCCGACGCCGATCACCCACTCGGGCTCGAGGGCGTCGATGACGCCGCGCAGGTGCTCGTCGCACGCGGCAAGAAGCGGCTGCGCCTCGGCTGCCGGGAGCTTGTCGGGCGTGAGGTTGCGGCCGTGGTCGAAGAACGCCAGCGGGCAGTAGTTCGCGACGAAATGGTCGGCGAAGAAGGCTTCCGGCGAGCCGAAGCGCGTACGGAAAAGGCCCCATACCCGGCGCCCGCTGACTTCGGAGCGGGCGCAGTCGAAGCCTTCGATCGGACGCTTCGGGTTGCAGACCTCGGGACGGCGCACGGCGCCGTCGAGCCCCAGCCAGTCGCGCACCGCTTCGATCTCGCCGAACGGCACGCCCGTCTGCACCATGCCGAATGGACCGGGGTTCATGCCGACGAAGACGACGCGCTTGCGTCCGCGGCCGTAGCGGCGCAGGTAGGCCTCGTGCACGTCCCACGCGTAGTCGAGGGGGTTGTAGACGTGGCTCACCGGCAGCGCGAAACGCAGCTCGGCGAGTCGGCGAGCGAGGACACCGGCCGCGTCGATCAGCAGATCGGCAGTGTCGACGCAGAGTTTATCGTTCATGATTTCGGGCCTCAGGCCCGCTCCGGCTCAGCCGCGATCGCGCGCGGTTCGCCGTTCCACGGGGCGACTCTCAGCAGCAGCAGCATGCCGGGAATCCCGAGGAGGAAGCAGGCCCAGAAAAAGTCGTACCAGCCCATCTGCTCGACGAGCCAGCCGGCGGACGCGTTGATGAATGTGCGCGGCATCGCCATCAGGCTCGTGAAGAGCGCGAGCTGCGTCGCGGTGTAGGCGGGGTGCGTCGTGCGCGCCATGTACGCGACGAAGGCCGTCGTGCCGAGGCCGACGCCGACCGCTTCGCCGCCGATCACGACCGCGAGGATCGCGAGCCGCCCCGCGTCCGACGGCGCGGGCCCGAGCCACGCGAGCCAGACGAAGCCGAGGATCGTGACGATCCGCACGAGCCCGAACAGCCACAGCGCGCGGTTGATGCCGAGCTTGACCATCCACAGCCCGCCGAGGATGCCGCCGATGACCGACGGCCACAGGCCGGCGTTCTTCGCGACGATGCCGATGTCGGTCTTCGTGTAGCCCATGTCGAGATAGAACGGTGTCGCGAGCGCCGTGCACAGCGAATCGCCGAGTTTGTACAGGAACAGGAACGCGAGCACGAGCAGCGCCGAGCGCACGCCGTGGCGGCCGAAGAACTCCCGGAACGGCTCGACGACCGCGGCCCGCAAGGTGCGCGGCGTTCCGGCGACCACCTTTGGTTCCTTCGACAGCACCGTCATCGCGACGCCCGGCAGCATGAACAGCGCGGTGATCAGGAACACGCTTCCCCACGGCAGGCGGTCCGCGAGGATCAGCGACAGCGAGCCGGGAACGAGCCCGGCGATGCGGTACGCGTTCACATGGATCGCGTTGCCGAGGCCGAGCTCGATTTCCGGCAGGATCTCGCGCCGGAAGGCGTCGAGCGCGATGTCCTGCGTCGCCGACAGCAGCGCGATCGCGGCCGTCAGCCCGGCGACGAGGCCGAGGTGTTCCACCGGCGACACCTGGCCGAGCCACGCGATCGCCGCGACCAGGCCGAGCTGCGTCACGAGCATCCAGCCGCGGCGACGCCCGAGCCACGGCAGGATGCCGAAGCGGTCGAGCAGCGGCGCCCACAGGAACTTCCATGTGTAGGGGAACTGGATCAGCGCGAACGCGCCGATCGCCTTCAGCGACAGCCCCTCGGTCTTCAGCCAGGCGGGCACGAGGTTCAGCAGCAGGTACAGCGGCAGGCCGGACGCGAAGCCCGTGAAGACGCAGATCAGCATCCGGCGGTTCAGCAGCGCGGCGAGCCACGCGGGACGGGAGAAAGAAGGCACGGGCGGCTTTTCGCGAAGGAACGCCGGCATTATCCCAGATCGCGGCCGGCGTCCGGCGCGGAAAACGCGGGATCGTGCGATGCGACGGGTCCGCTCGATTTCCGCACGGGTCGCCGAGTCCCCCAATCCCCAACCGGCGGGCACGTTCAGGACAGCGGCTGGACCGCAGCGCCTGGCGGCACCTGCCCTGCTCGCGCGTCCCGACCGATCGCGGGGCTTGCCTGCGGAGCCGGAGCGACCCGAGAATGCCGTTTTCAACATAACGCCTGGACACTGGGAGGAGACTGGAATGAGCCAGTACGTGATCGTGTCGTACGGACCTGACCGCGAATACGAAGTGACGGTGCCCGACGCCGACACCGCGAACCTGACGAAGGAGCAGGCCCGGGCGTGGCTCGCGAAGGAGTTCGAGACGCTCGAATGTTCGCCGTCGAACCCGATGGGAAAGATCCTCGTGCTCGACATGATCCTGAACGTCGCGAAGTACGGCGGCGAGGACCACTTCAAGCTCATTTCCGAATGGGCGCGGCAGTTCGCGGCCGCGACGCTGGTGGCGCTCGGGCGGCCGGTGATCACCGTGGATATCGGCAACTACACGATCCGGTAGCGCCGGCCGGCCCGGTGGAAGCCGGCGCCTTTCGGGGAGCCGGCTTTCCGCTTCGGCAGAGGGCTCAGCCGCCCCGGCCGAGCCGATATACCGCGACGCTCGCGAGGAAGTTCGGTTCGTCGAGAATCAGCGTGCTGTCGTCGAACGCGAGGCGCTCGCGCACGACGATCCCGTTCATCTCGCACAGCGCATCGAAGTCGGCGATCGTGAAGAAGCGCACGTTCGGCGTGTTGAACCACTGGTGCGGCAGGCTTTCCGACACCGGCATGCGGCCGTTGAGGATGCTCTGGCGGTGGCGCCAGTAGCCGAAGTTCGGAAAGCTCACGACCGCCTCATGGCCGACGCGCAGCATTTCCGCGAGGATGCCCTGCGTGTTGTGCATCGCCTGCAGGGACAGGCTCATGATCACGTGGTCGAAGAAGCCGTCCTCGAAGCCGGCGAGCCCCTTCTCCATGTCGATCTGGATCACGTTGACGCCGTTCTTCGCGCACGCGAGGAGCTTCTCCGGGTCATTCTCGACGCCATAGCCCTGCACCTGCCGGACTTCGACGAGGTGTTTCAGCAGGCTGCCGTCGCCGCAGCCCAGATCGAGCACCTTCTCGCCGGGAGAAATCCACTGCGTGATGATCTCGTGGTCGTAACGGTAGGCCATCTTTAAACCCCGATGCGGTCGAAGTACGCGGCGAGCAGCGCGTGATACCGCGTTTCGTCGAGCAGAAAGGCGTCGTGGCCGGCGTCGCTCTCGATCTCGGCGTAGCTGACGTTGCGGCGGTTGTGCAGCAACGCATAGACGATCTCGCGGCTGCGCGCCGGCGGGAAGCGCCAGTCGGTCGTGAAGGATACGACGAGGAAGTCGGCCGTCGCGCGCGCCAGCGCCGCGGCGAGGTTGCCGCCATGCTCGAACGCCGGGTCGAAATAGTCGAGCGCCTTCGTCGTCAGCAGATAGGTGTTCGCGTCGAAATGGCCGGCGAACTTGACGCCCTGGTAGCGCAGGTAGGACTCGATCTCGAACTCGACGTCGTAGCTGTAGACGGCCTTGCCGTGGCGCAGCGTGCGGCCGAACTTGTCGGCCATCGCGTCGTCGGAGAGGTAGGTGATGTGGCCGAGCATCCGCGCGAGCTTCAGGCCACGCGCCGGCACGACGCCGTGCTCGTAGTAATGACCGTTATGGAAGTCGGGGTCGGTCAGGATCGCCTGGCGCGCGACCTCGTTGAACGCGATGTTCTGCGCGCTGAGCCGCGGCGCGGACGCGATAAGCACCGCGTGGCCGATGCGCTCGGGGAACTGCAGCGCCCAGGACAGCGCCTGCATGCCACCGAGACTGCCGCCGACGATGGCGGCGAAACGCTCGATGCCGAGCCGGTCGGCGAGGCGCGCCTGCGCGTCGACCCAGTCCTCGACGGTAACGAACGGGAAATCCGCGCCCCACGGCTTGCCGGTCGCCGGATTGATCGAGCGCGGGCCCGAAGTGCCGTGGCAGCCGCCGAGGTTGTTCACGCCGATGACGAAAAACTTGCGCGTATCGAGCGGCTTGCCCGGTCCGACGAGGTTGTCCCACCAGCCGACCTGGGCGGGCTCGTCGGCGTAGTGGCCGGCGACGTGGTGCGAGCCCGACAGCGCGTGGCAGACGAGGACGGCGTTGCTGCGCGACGCGTTGAGTTCGCCGTAGGTTTCGAAGACGAGTTCGTATTCGGGCAGCGTGCGGCCGCTGCGCAGCGCCAGCGGATCGGTGAAGCGTTCCCGCTGCGGGGCGACGACGCCGACGGATTGGGGTGGGATCATGTTCTTCGCTGTGGACAAAAAAACCCAGCCGGCTGGGAAACGCGGACTGGGTCGCCCTCGCTTTAGCCGGATTTATTGAGCGCCCGCAAGCTGTGGTTCAAATCGGCGCTGATGGGACCGGAAGTTAGCGTGCAGCCCGGGAATTGTCAAACCGGGTGCCCCGCCGCGGCGGTTCAACCGGCGAGCCGCAGCACGGCTTCGCGCACTTTCATCTGCTCGTCCATCTTCAGGATGCGCTGCACTTTCGGCGCGAGCTCGCCGACATCCGCCCGCAGCACCTGCTGCTTGATTTCGAGGATATTGCCGGGGTGCATCGAGAAATTCCTCAGGCCCATGCCGAGCAGCAGCAGGGTGTAGGTGGGGTCGCCGGCCATCTCGCCGCAAACGGAGACCGGAAGGCCGAAGCGCGCGCCGGCCTGGATCGTGCCGCCGATCAGCTTCAGCACGGCCGGGTGCAGCGGGTCGTAGAGATGCACCACGGCCTCGTCGGAGCGATCGATCGCGAGCGTGTACTGGATCAGGTCGTTCGTCCCGATCGACAGGAACGACAGCCGGCGGATGAACATGCCAAGCGCGAGCGCCGCGGCCGGCACTTCGATCATGCCGCCGACCGGCACCCGTTCGTCGAACTTCACGCGCTCGGCGCGCAGCTCGGCCTTCGCCTTGTCGATCAGCGCGAGCGTCTGGTCGATCTCCTGCGCGTGCGCGAGCATCGGGATCATGATCTGCAGCTGGCCGTGCACCGACGCCCGCAGCAGCGCGCGCAGCTGCGTCTTGAACATCTGCGGTTCCGCGAGCGAATAGCGGATCGCGCGCAGGCCGAGGGCCGGGTTCGGTTCGAAGCGCGTCCCCGTCCCGTTCAGCGCCTTGTCGGCGCCGACGTCGAAGGTTCGGATCGTCACCGGCTTGCCGGGCATCGACTTCAGCACCGCGCGGTAGGCTTCGTATTGTTCCTCCTCGTCCGGCAGCGCGTCGCGGCCGATGAACAGGAATTCGGTGCGGTACAGCCCGACGCCGTCGGCGTTGACGGCCTTGATCGCGCCGAGGTCCTTCGGCCCTTCGATGTTCGCGAGCAGATTGACGTCCTCGCCGTCGAGCGTCGTCGCGCGCGTGTCCTTCAGCCGGTTCAGCTTCGAGCGTTCGAGTTCGAGCTCGGTGCGGCGCAGCCGGTATTCCTCGATGATCCGTTCGTCAGGGCCGACGATGACGACGCCGCGAGTGCCGTCGATGATCAAGAGCTCGTCTTCCTCGACGAGCTGGCGGATATGGTGCAGGCCGACGACCGCGGGAATGCCGAGGCTGCGGGCGACAATCGCGGTGTGGCTTGTCGGGCCGCCGACGTCGGTGACGAAGCCGCCGATGTTGTGGTCGCGGAAGCCGATCGTGTCGGCCGGCGACAGGTCGTGCGCGACGATGATCGTGCCGAGGCCATCGCGACGTTTCGCCGGCAGGTGGCCCGGATGGCCGAGCAACACCTTGACGAGGCGTTCGACGACCTGCACGACGTCGGCCTTGCGCTCGCGCAGGTACGGGTCCTCGATCTGCTCGAACTGCTCGACGACGAGCTCCATCTGCTGCACGAGCGCCCACTCGGCGTTGCAGCGTCGCGCCTCGACGAGGTCGCGCGCCGCGTCGACGAGCAGCGGGTCCGACAGCATCATCAGCTGCAGATCGACGAAGGCGCCGACTTCGCTGTGCGTCTGGCCGCTGGTCGCCGCCGCCTTCAGGCCGACGAGTTCGCCCTGCACCGTCGCGATCGCCTCATCGAGCCGCGCGACTTCCTCCGCGAGGTACTTCGTCGATACATGGTAGTGGCTGACTTCGAGCATCGCGTGCGACACGAGATGCACATGGCCGATCGCGATTCCCTGGGAAACCGGCAGGCCGTGGATCGTGAAGGGCACCTTACTCGCCCTCGCCGAAGCGGTCCGCGATCAGGTCGAGAATCGCCTTGAGTGCGGCGTCTTCGTCACGGCCCGACGTGTCGACGACGATGCTCGCGCCCTGCGCGGCCGCGAGCATCATCACGCCCATGATGCTCTTGGCGTTCACCCGGCGGCCGTTGCGCTCGAGCCAGACGTCGGCGCCGAAGCCGCTCGCGGTCTGGGTGAGTTTCGCCGAGGCGCGCGCGTGCAGGCCCAGCTTGTTGATGATTTGCGCTTCTGCTCTTGGCATCGGTTGCTCGGCGGAGGCCTGGTTACTCGATATGGACCACGCCGTCGCAGCCGCCGGAGAGGGCGCGCTGGATCAGCGTCTGCATGTCCCGCTCGCGATAGGTCAGCACGCGCAGCAACATCGGCAGGTTCACGCCGGCGATCGCTTCGATGCGCCCGGCGTCGACGAGCTTCGCCGCGACGTTCGACGGCGTCGCGCCGAACATGTCGGTGAGCACGAGCACGCCGTTGCCGTTGTCGGCCCATCCGAGCATCTGGCGCGCAAGCGGCAGAAGATCGTCGGGATCGTCCTGCGCGGAGACGCCGAGTTGCACCGTCTGGGCCGGTCGCCGGTCGAGGACGTGGCACGCGCATTGGATGAGCGACTCGCCGAGGCTGCCGTGCGTGATGAGAAAGATGCCGATCATGATCGTGGATCCGTGTGTTCGGGCGATTGTAGCCGACGGATGGGCGGATGCCGCGCGTCCTTTATGCTGCACGAGCCGGCCGTGCCGGATATTGCGCCGCGGGCGACAAAAGGAAAACGGACCGCGCAGCAGAAGTCCTGTGGCCGATCGGGGCAGCGGCGGCCGCCGGCGGCGCGGGGACGACGCGCCGCCGCTCAGAGGTTATGGCAGGTGATGCAGAGGTGCACCGCGCTGCCGGCGCTACGGACGTAGTCGGGCGGGTGGTCGGCGACGGCCGCGGTCAAGCCGTGCTCGATGTGGCACGACGCGCAGTCGATGACCCATTCGCTGCGGTTGCGGAAGATCTGGATTTCGTCGGGATCGACCTTGCGATTGCCGTTGCGGTCGAAGAACTGGATCCCGCCCTGCGCAAACCCGGGCTGCCGGTAGTCCGGCCGTGACGGATAGGCGACGCGTACAGGGTGGTGGCCGACGAGCTGGAAGTAGCCGCTGAAGTCGGGTGTGACATCGTCCGGCGGCACGTCGAAATGACAGTTGCGGCAATCGGAGTACTCCGCCCATGCGGCGAGCGGCGCCAGCATCGCCGGCAACGCAAGCAGCAAGAATCCGAATCTTCGTGTAGTGCGCAACGTCGGCCGCCTCCAATGGACGGCCGCTCCGCTCCGTCACCGGCCGCGGAATATACCGATCGAATTATCGACGCGCAAATATAAATGCATAATGGTTCTCAAAAAAATGCCGCGACCCTATTCTCGTACGCGGAATCCGCGACGCGGAGCCCGCCTGCCGGGGTGGCGCGAGGACGGCCGACGGCCGCTCCTCTCCGCCGGGAGTGATTCGGACGGGCAGGCGACGCGTAGAATCGGCGTGGCTTATTCCAGGCCCTGGCTCGCGAGGTATTCCTCGTACGTGCCGCGGTAATCGACGATCGTGCCGTCGAGCTTGATCTCGATGATGCGGCCGGCGAGCGAGGACACGAACTCGCGGTCGTGCGAGACGAACACCAGCGTGCCGGCGAACTTCTCGAGACCGGTGTTCAGCGACTCGATCGATTCCATGTCGAGGTGGTTCGTCGGCTCGTCCATCAGCAGCACGTTCGGGCGCGAGAGCATCAGCTTGCCGAACAGCATCCGCCCCTGTTCGCCGCCCGAGATCACGCTGACCGGCTTGCGGACTTCGTCACCCGAGAACAGCAGCCGGCCCAGCGTGCCGCGAATCAGCGTCTCGAGGTCGCCGCCCTGCGAATCGGCGGTGACTCGCGCGTAGTCGGCGATCCACTCGGTGAGACTCTGCGTGCCGGCGAACTCGGCCGAGTGGTCCTGCGCGTAGTAGCCGGGTTTCGCCTTTTCGGCCCACTTCACCGCGCCTTTCAGCGGCTGCAGCTCGCCCAACAGCAGCTTCAGCAGCGTTGTCTTGCCGACGCCGTTTTCGCCGATGATCGCGACTTTTTCCCCCGCCTCGATCGCGATCGAGAACTTGTCGATCAGCGGCTTTGCCATACCGTCGTACGCGAACGTGAGGTTCTGCACCTCGCACGCGAGGCGGTGCAGCTTGTCCTTGTCGTCGTAGTCGAAGCGGATCCACGGGTACTGGCGCGACGACGGCTTGACGTCCTCGGGTCTCAGCTTGTCGATGAGCTTGAGGCGGCTCGTCGCCTGCTTCGCCTTCGACTTGTTCGCCGAGAAGCGGCGCACGAACTCCTGCAGGTCGGAAATCTTCTCTTTCGCGCGCGCGTTCGCGGCCTGCTGGCGCTGGCGCGCGAGCGTCGCCGCTTCCATGTAGTCGTCGTAGTTGCCGGCGTAGACGGTGATCGTGCCGTAGTCGAGGTCCGCCATGTGCGTGCACACCTGGTTCAGGAAGTGGCGGTCGTGCGAGATGATCACCATCGTGCTGTCGCGCTGGTTCAGCACGTCCTCGAGCCAGCGGATCGTGTTGATGTCGAGGTTGTTCGTCGGCTCGTCGAGCAGCAGGATGTCCGGGTTCGCGAACAGCGCCTGGCACAGCAGCACGCGCAGCTTCCAGCCGGGGGCGACGTTCTTCATCGGGCCGTTGTGCAGCTCGGTGCCGATGCCGACGCCGAGCAGCAGTTCGCCCGCGCGCGCTTCCGCCGTGTAGCCGTCGTACTCGGCGAACTTGCCTTCGAGTTCGGCCGCGTGCATGTAGTCGTCCTCGGTCGCCTCGGGATTCGCGTAGATCGCGTCCTTCTCGGCCATGCACGCCCACATCTGCTCGTGGCCCATCATCACGACGTCGAGCACGCGCGTGTCTTCGAACGCGAACTGGTCCTGGCGCAGATAGGCCACGCGCTCGTTCGGATCCTTCGATACGTTCCCCGCCGACGACTCGAGGATGCCGCACAGGATCTTCATGAACGTCGACTTGCCGGCGCCGTTGGCGCCGATCAGGCCGTAGCGGTTGCCTTCGCCGAACTTGACGGAGACATTCTCGAACAGGGGCTTGGCCCCGAACTGCATGGTGATGTTGGCGGCGACGAGCACGGCGGAATCCTGTTTTTCAGATAAAACAAAGCCTTGCATTATACGCTACAAGGCGTTCCCGTGCCCGGGCGAGACCTGATGTGGGATTAAATCCCATTTCCGGGAATTACGAACTACAATCATCAGGCCACCTTCGCGAGTCCACGAGATGCCACCGAACGAGCAGCTTTCGTCTCCGCTGAGTAGTGCCCTGACCCTGTTCGCCGTGCGTGTCGGTCTGCCGCTGATCGGCCTCGCGCTGTTGATGACCGGCCTCCTCGGGGTCGTATCTTATGGCGTGTTGCCGGTGATCGACGCGGCGCGAAGCCGCGACTGGCAGCCGGTCGAGGCAAGTGTCGAGTCGGTCGCGCTGAGCCCGCCCGTCTCGGGTTTCCATCCGCAGCTGGAAACGGTCGAAATCCGTTACGGATACACCGTGAACGGCGAAGTCCATGCCGGCACGCGCTACGACCCCCACAGCGGGCAATACGCGCACCCCGAGAGCGGCGAAGTGCTCGCCGGTTTGAAAACCTCGCCGAAGATCACCGTCTGGGTCGACCCGGACAACCCGCAGGACGCGATGATTCTCCGCGCGGTGCGTCTGCCGGTGCTGTTGTACGTCGTGCCGGCTCTCGGACTCGCGCTCGCCGGCGGCGTGATGCTGTTCGTCGGCATGCTGTCGTGGAACCACAACCGCCTGACTTGGCGGCCCGGCGGCGCGGGCGAGTCCTGAACCACGCGTCGTTGCAGTCGACGCGGGCGGTCACTGCCGACCGCCCCGTCAGGCCGAAATCTGCTGTCCGCGCCGGCCCGCGAGCGCCTGCTCGATCGCGAGGGCGGCGGTGATCAGGCCGGAATGCGAGAACGCCTGCGGAAAATTTCCCAGCGGCCGCAGGCTGTTCACTTCGAACTGTTCGGCGTACAGCCCGACGTCGTTCGCGCACGCGTGCACCCGTTCGAAGAGGCGGATCGCCGCGTCGATCTCGCCGGCACGGGCGAGATAGTCGACCGCCCAGAAGCTGCAGACAGCGAAGAGGTTCTCCGTCCCCCCGATGCCGTCGTACGCGCGGCCAGGCGGATAGCGGTAAAGAAAGCCGTCCACCGCCAGCCGTTCGTGGATGTAGCGGAAAGTGCCGCGCAGACGCGGGGCGGTCGGGTCGGCATAGCCGTAGCGCGCCATCAGCAGCAGGCTCGCGTCGGGCTCGGTGCCGCCGAAGTAGCCGACGTAGCTGCCGAGCCGGGAGTCGAAGCCGTGTGTCTCGATCTCGCGGCGGATGTGGTCGCGCTCGGCGCGCAGGTACGGCAGCGCCATGCCGAGCGGAATGCGCGTCTGCAGGTCGATGAGCCGCTCGAGCGCCACCCAGCACATCAGCTTGGAATAGGTGTAGTGGCGCGGCGCGTTGCGCGGCTCCCAAATGCTCGCGTCGGGCTCGCGCCACAGCCGGCACACGGCCGCGCCGAAGCCCGCCAGCAGCTGCTTCTTGTCGTCGTTCAGCAGCCCGCCGCGCGCGACGAAGCTGCACGCGGTCTGCAGCACCTCGCCGTAGATGTCGAGCTGCAGCTGCCCGTGTGCGGCATTGCCGATGCGCACCGGCCCGCGGCCGAGATAGCCTTCGAGATGCGGCAGGACGATCTCGTCGGGCGGCAGCTGCGCGTTCAGGTCGTAAAACGGCTGCAGCCGGGGCTTGCGCCCGACTCTCAGCAGCCATGCGAGGAAGGCCTTGCTTTCACGCTGGAAGCCGAGGTCGATGAACGACTGCAGCAGCAACGACGTGTCGCGCAGCCAGCAGTAGCGGTAGTCCCAGTTGCGCCCCGAGTTGAGCGACTCGGGAAGCGAGGTCGTCAGCGCGGCCATGACCGCGCCGGAACTGCGATGGGCCAGCAGCTTGAGGCACGAGCCGGCACGTCCCGCCGACGAGCTGCCGCGCTTCGTCGAGCGCAAGCGGCGCGTCGGCGTCGAACAGGACGACCGCGTCCGCATGCCGGTACACCCAGCCGAAGTCCCCGTGGGGCTCGATGTCCGGTCTTGCGCGGGCATAGTCGGGCCGCTGCTGATAGACCACGTCGACGACGACTTCGCCCGCCTCGCACTCGACGAGCCGGAACAGCCGGTGCGGCGCGTCCTCGTTTCCCGGGATAGCCATGAAGTCGGTGAGCGTCGCCCGGCCGGCGGCGCACTCGAACGTCGTTTTCAGCACCGCGCTGCCGCCCCGGTAGCGCCGCGCCACGCGAACGATGTCGCGCGGACGGAGCAGCAGGCGCCCGCCGTGCCGGCGGTCGAGCAGCGCGGCGAACACGGACGGCGCGGAGAAATGCGGCATGCACAGCCAGTCGATCGAGCCGCGGCGCGACACGAGCGCCGCGCTGCGGCAGTCGCCGACGACGGCGTAGGCGTCGATCGGCTCGTAGTCGCAGCGGCTCAGCAGCTCGGGAAGGGCGTCGGGAGCGTTCACGTCCGCAGCCATGCAAAATGCGAGCCGCGGGATCTATCGAAGGCTGCCCGCCGGGCAGTGCGTCACCGGAATCGACGAGGCTTCGGCCGGCCAGACGCCGCGCGCGAGCGCCCGGCCGTTCTGCAGCACGAGCCAGCTCTGCTGGCGGTAATGCGGCAGCGGCCGGGAGGCGGCGACGAGCTCGGGCGCGCTGTCGGCGGCGACGACCGCGAGCGGCGCGCCCGATGGAAGACGCTGCGTCCACACCCGCACGGCACCGCGGCCGGCGACTTCCGGCGGCGCGGGCGGAAGGCCGTGGCGGGCGAGCCAGGCCGATACCGCGCGCGCCTCGCCGATTACGAGCAGCGGGTGCTCCCCCGGCGCGGATCCGGGCGGCACGGCTTGCGGCGAGTGGTCGAGCATCCGCGCGGCGAGTCCGCCGGCCGCCGTCGCGAACGCGTCGTCGCCGAGCGCGACGAGCCCGCTGCGCGCGTCGAACTGCAACTCGCGCAGGATCGGCGGCGCTTCGCTGCCGTGCAGGCGGCGCAGCAGCCGGTTATCGGGATCGAGCGTGACGCGTGTCGCCGGGTCGGCGGCGGCGAGCTCGAGTTCGAAGCGCTGTTCGCTGCGGTCGAGACGCACGCGCCGGACCGCCTCGCCGCCGGTCGTGCCGATCGCGAGCGGTACTTCGATCGCGTACGGCTGCTCGCCCTGCCTGAGCGTCACGGCGACGCGGTTTTCGCACCTCCGGCTTTCGACGAGCGCGACTTCGGCAAGGCCGGCGCGCGCGAGCCACTGTTCGAAAAAGCGATCGAGTTGCTGACCCGACTCCGTTTCGAACGCGACGCGCAAGTCGTCCCAGTCCGCGTTGCGGAAGCGCTGCGCCTGCCAGAAACGGCGGATGCCGCGATCGAAGGCCGGCTCGCCGATGCGGTCGCGCAGCATCAGGAACAGCATCGCCGCCTTGCCGTAGCCGATCGCCTGATCGACGCCGTGGGTCCGCGCGGTGAACGCGGCGAGCGGCCGGTCGGCGCCAGGCGGGATGCCGGAGAGCTCGCGCAGCCACGCGAGACGCATCGCGTGCGCCTTGTCGCTGCTTTCGCGTTCGGCGTAATGGTAGTCGGCCATGAAAGTGGTCAGGCCCTCGCTCCAGTTGCCGGCCTCGTAGTCGGGATAGACGCCGTTGCCCCACCAGTTGTGCAGCACTTCGTGGCCGAGCGACGTCGACTTGATGAACGGCAGCTTCAGCACCTCGATGCCGAGGTAGGTCAGCGTGGGCATGCCGAAGCCGGTCGGGGTCGGGCTCGACACGACCGAAAACGTCGTGAACGGATAGGGGCCGATCCAGCGCTCGTACAGCGCGAGGTAGTCCGCGACGGCGTCGAGATAACCGGGCGCGAGCGGGTCGAGCTCGGCGTGGAAATAGGTGCGCAGCATGATCGGGCGGCCGTCGATCGAGCGCGCCGTCCGTTCGGCGACGCGGTACGGCCCGGCGATCAGGTCGATGCCTTCGGACGGGTGCGGGAAGGCGAACTCCGCGACCGTGCGCGACCCGCGTGTCGCTTCGGTGCCGCGGTGGCCGGCGACCAGCCCGCGCTGTCCTGGCGGGAGATCGAGCCGCAGGTTGTACGAATGGAGCAGGCGCTGTCCCCGCCGCGAAGCGGCCGGATACCACACGCCCGCGGACGGCAGGAAGCTGCCGAGCGCGTCCGCGGTCGGTTCGTGCGCGCGCAGCGTGTCGCGATGCTCGAGGGCCGCAAGGGGCGCGAGCGGACCGCGCCACGCGAGTTTCACCGTTTTTCGGCGCGGCCCGGGAGGAAGAGCGATACGGTTCAACTCGCCGTTGCGCTGCAGACGAACGACGACCGGTTTCCCGTCGACCGCGAGCATGTCGACGCCGAAGCGCCGGTTGAGAAGCAGATCGAACGGCGCGCCGTCCGAGACGGTGATCTCCGCTTCGCCGGCGAGTTCGCGAGTCGCGGGATCGAGGCGGACGTTGAGGCGGTACGAGGCCGTAGCCGTCGCCGCCGCGTCATGAACGGCCGAGCCGGCGGACGCCGCGTCGAGCGCGTGCGCGGAGCAGGGAATCGTTGCGAAGCACAGCATGGCGAACAGGGACGCGACCGCGGATGGGGCGCGTCCGATCTTCATGCGTCAGGCGGGGCCGGCTGCGGGCGGCGCGGGCCGCGTGTCGAGCACGCGGCGGGCGACCGCTCGAAGGTCGCACGTTCGATCATGACCGCCTCCGGAACATCGTTGCTACCGATCAGTTTCGACGCCGCGCGGCCGCGCCGGGTTCCGGGAGAGGCGAAAAACGGTGGCGAAGCTCGTCGGGACGGCGGCGCGGGATGGGAGACCAGATGCGCCGCGCCGGCGAGCGACGCCGGTCAGGGAGCGAAAGCCTGCGCCCCGCCCGGCGCGCAGCGGCAGGCGACGACGACCGCGCCGCTGCCGCGAGCGGCTCAGATGCCGCTCTTGCGGTTCGCCGCCGCGCCGATCGCCGCGGTTGCGGCCGTTGCGTTCGCGACGTTCGCCTCGGCCATTTCGACGGCCTGGCGCGCGGCCTTGTTCACCTGGCCATAGGCCGAACTCGCCGTGGCGAGCGCCGAGCGGACTGCCGCGAGCGCGACTTCCGAGCCGGCCGGCGCGGACTTCGCGGCGTTCTCGAGCGCCTGCCCGAAGCTGCGGTGCGCCGCCGACAACTGGATCTCGAAGGGCTTCATCGCCTCCTCGAGTGTCTGCGCCGCGATTTCGTAGGCGCTCCGGTAATAGCCGAGCACCTTGTCGGCCGCAGGGCGGGCGATCGAGGTCTGAACGGCGATGAACTCCTGCGGACTGCGCGCGGCCAGCGCGGCCCGGACGGCGCCGGTGGCGTCGCTGAAAAAGCTGCGGGCGGTGTTGAGATTCAGCGCGGTCAGCCGTTCGACGGAATCGAACAGCGTGCGAGCGACGTCGAGCGAGGTCTCGAAGAGGCCGCGGTTCGTCGCGGAGAGGGTTTCGACGGATGTGGTCACAAGGATCTCCTGGGGAAGAAAAATATTTATTTTTCAGGCAGATCCGGCATCAATACGTCCGGTCTGCCGCGGTGCACAAGTTCATTCTAGACGGGGGGCGACCTCAGTCAAGAAACAAATTGTGCGCCGCAGCAAACGTGGCGGGGTGGCGTCAGGCCATGTCCCCCGCGCCGAATCCCATCGGCGACGGGGCAAGGCTCAGGATGCGCTGGTACAGCACCTCCGCCTCGTCCTTCGGCTTGATGCCGAAGAGCGGATTGTCGTTTTCGCGGAACGCCGCGGCGATCTCGGCCCATTCCTCGCGGCTCAGCACCCGCTCCGCGATCGGCAGGAAGACGTCCTCCTCGGCGCGTAGATGCTCCCATTCGAGTTCGGCGTAGCGGTCCGCAGTCGCAAAGAATGCGTCGCGCGCGGCCTCGTCGCCGGCCTGGAACGCGAGGAGGTGCTTCTTCAGGTCCTCGACCATCGGGTAGCCGAGCCGGTGCTCGCGTTCGAGCCGCGCGATCAGGGTGTCGGCCTCGCGCGTGCGGCGCCGCACCGCGGCGAACAGGTACTTGTCTTCCTTCGGATGGTGCCAGCGGTCGGGGTAGGACACGATGTAGTCGAGAATCGCGCGCAGCAGCGCGAAATTCGGCGCCGCGCCCTTGCGCATCTCCTTGACCAGATAGCGCAGGGAATACAGCACCGCGCTGATCGCGAGGTGTTCGTCCCTGATGATCTGAATGGCTTCCGGTTTCACGTCCGTCCCCTTGGTGCGGCGATCTGCCGCTTGGTTGTCATAGCCGCTCGATCGCGAGCGCGATGCCCTGGCCGACGCCGATGCACATCGTCGCGAGGCCGTAGCGTCCGCCGGTCGTCTCCAACTGGTTCAGCGCGGTCGTCACGAGCCGCGCGCCCGACGCGCCGAGCGGGTGGCCGATCGCGATCGCGCCGCCGTTCGGATTCACCTGCGCGCCGTCGTCGGGCAGGCCGAGCTGGCGCAGCACCGCGAGCCCCTGCGCGGCGAACGCTTCGTTGAGCTCGATGGTGTCGAAGTCGCCGATCTTCATGCCGAGCCGCGCGAGCAGCTTCTGCGTCGCCGGCGCCGGGCCGATGCCCATGATGCGCGGCGGCACGCCGGCCGCGGCGCTGCCGAGGACGCGCGCGCGCGGGCTGAGCCCGTGGCGCTTCACGGCGTCTTCCGACGCGAGCAGCAGCGCGCACGCGCCGTCGTTCACGCCCGACGCGTTGCCCGCGGTGACGCTGCCGTCGGGCCGCACGACACCCTTGAGCTTCGCGAGCGCGTCGAGCGTCGTCTCCGGCCGCGGATGCTCGTCGGCGGCGACGATGAGCGGGTCGCCCTTCTTGCGCGGCACCGCGACTGCGACGATCTCGCGCGCGAAGAAATCGCGCTCGGCGGCCGCGGCCCAGCGCTGCTGGCTGCGCAGCGCGAACGCATCCTGGTCGGCGCGGCTCACGCTGAAATCCTGCGCGACATTTTCCGCGGTCTCAGGCATCGAGTCGATGCCGTACTGCGCTTTCATCACCGGATTGACGAAGCGCCAGCCGATCGTCGTGTCCTCGATCTTCGCCGCCCGCGAGAACGCGCTGTCGGCCTTGCCGATCACGAACGGCGCGCGCGACATGCTCTCGACGCCGCCGGCGATCATCAGCTCGGCTTCGCCGGCGTGGATCGCGCGCGCGGCGATGCCGAGCGCGTCGAGGCTGGAGCCGCACAGCCGGTTCACCGTGCTGCCCGGCACTTCGACCGGCAGCCCGGCGAGCAGCGCGGCCATGCGCGCGACGTTGCGGTTGTCCTCGCCGGCCTGGTTCGCGCAGCCGTAGACGACGTCATCGACGGCCGCCCAGTCGACGGAGGCGTTGCGCGCTACGAGCGCGCGGAGCGGCAGCGCGGCGAGGTCGTCGGCGCGCAGCGACGAGAGCGAACCGCCGTAGCGGCCGAACGGGGTGCGGATGGCGTCGCAGATGTAGACGGGGCGGGTCATGCGGGCAATTTCCTTTTCGGCAGTGATTCGTAGGGCGGATGCGCCGACGCCGAGGTACCGGGATCGGCAACATTCGGCGGAAGGCGCTTTGCTTTTGGCGCTCCGCCGAAACTTCGTTTTCCGCCCTATGATCCGTGCGGATTCAATACGTCTCGACGTGGAAGCGCGCGTTCGCGAGGAGTTCGGGGCGCAGCTGGTCCCAGTCGGCGCCGTTCGCGCGGCAGATGTCGCGGAAGGCTTCGAGCACGCCGGTCTCCATGCCTTTCAGGCCGCAGATGTAGATGTAGCAGTTCTCGTCCTGCAGCATCTGCAGCACCTTGTCGGCCCGCTCGCGGATCACGTCCTGCACGTAGCGTTTCGGTTCGCCCGGCACGCGCGAGAACGCGAAGTTGATGTCGATGAAGTCCTTCGGCAGCTTCTGCAACGGGCCGAAGTACGGCAGCTCGTCGGGCGAGCGCGCGCCGAAGAACAGCACCAGTTCGCCGCCTTCGTTGCGTTCGAGGCGCCGCCGGCGGCGCTCGGTCATCGCGCGCATCGGCGCCGAGCCGGTGCCGGTGCAGATCATCATGATCGAGGAGCCGGGGTGGTTCGGCATCAGGTAGGTCGAGCCGTACGGGCCGGTGACCTGCACCTTGTCGCCCTTCTGCAGGTCGCAGACGTAGTTCGACGCGACGCCGCGCGTGGGGCGGCCTTCGTGGTCTTCGGTGACGCGCTTCACCGTCAGCGAGAGGTTATTGTAGTGCGGGCGCTCGCCGTCGCGCGGGCTCGCGACCGAGTACATCCGCAGCAGCTGCGGCTTGCCCTTCTCGTCCGTGCCCGGCGGGATGATGCCGATCGACTGGCCTTCGAGCACCGGGAACGGCGTCGCACCGAAATCGAGCACGATGTGATGGATGTCGCTCGACGCGTCGTCGGCGGTGAGGCGGTAGTTGCCGGTGACGGTCGCGGTGATCGGACGCGTCGGCGGATAGAGGTTCAGGTACGGGTGCGACGCGGACCACGGCGCGAGCGCCGGGCCGCCCTGGCCGGCGGTCGCGATGCTGGTGATTTCCTGCACTTCGGCCGGGAGTTCGTCGTCGGCGCGTTCGACCGCGAACGGCGCCTCGACGTTATCGAGCTCGGTCGTGTCCGGCAGCACGTCCCACTGGAACTGTTCTTCGAGGCTGTACGGCGTCGCCCGCTCGACGTTGCGCCATGAATCGATCGCACCCGTCGGGCACGGCGGCACGCACGCGAGGCAGCCGTTGCAGACGTCGAACTTCACGACGTAGTTGAGGTTGTCGTGCGTGATCGCGTCGACCGGGCAGATTTCCTCGCAGGTGTTGCAGCGGATGCAGATTTCCGGGTCGATGAGGTGCTGCTTGGCGATCGCGTGCTCTACGGGCGCGTTCATGGCTGTCTCTCTCCACTGGGGCGGGGACGCGCGAGTCGTCCCCCTCGGTCTCTCTTTGCGGCGTTTCGTAGGGCGGAAAAGCGAAGCGCCTTCCGCCCTACGGGTGCTCCGTGTTTCGTTAGTTGAACCGGACGTACTCGAAGTTCACCGGCTGGTTGTTGATACCGCGGCCCGGCGCCGCGATCCAGTTCGCGAACTTGCCCGGCTCGATGCAGCGGCCCATCAGCGAATGCACGTACAGGCGGTCTTCCTCGGTCGGCAGCCAGTTCTTCTGCTGGTGCGTCCATTCGGCTTCCGAAATCAGGCGGCCGTCCGGGGCGACATGCACGTCGGCGAACATGCCGATCTTGCGATGGAAGCCCTTGTGCGGCAGCGTGAAGCGGAAGTCGATGCCGAACTTCGCCGGGATGCGGTTCCAGCGGTCGATGCCCGCCTGCACGTCGGTGATCCAGTCGTCGCGCAGCCGCTCGTTGAGCGCCGACAGCGCCGGCACGGGGCGGGACAGGATCTTGTCGCCGGCGACGTCCATGACCTCGTACTCGGAGTTCTGCAGCTTGTGATCGTCGTCGATCTTGCCTTCCTCGAAGCGGCCCTTCAGACCGTTCGTGTAGTAGGTCGCGGCGTTCGACGACACTTCGGCGCCGTACAGGTCGCTGGTGACGCTGAAGTGGAAGTTCAGGTACTTCTGCAGCGTCGGCAGGTCGATGACGCCGGCGGCGCGCAGCTTCGCGGGGTCGTCGGTCTTCAGTTCCTTGATGACTTCGCAGGTGCGCTGGATCACGCGGGCAATGCCGGATTCGCCGACGAAGAGGTGATGCGCTTCCTCGGTCAGCATGAATTTGCAGGTGCGGGCGAGCGGGTCGAACGCGGACTCGGCGAGCGACGCGAGCTGGTACTTGCCGTCACGGTCGGTGATGAACGTGAACATGAAGAACGACAGCCAGTCCGGGGTCTTCTCGTTGAACGCGGTGAGGATGCGCGGGTTGTCCGCGTCGCCGGAGCGGCGCTCGAGCAGCGCCTCGCCTTCCTCGCGGCCGTCGCGGCCGAAGTGCGCGTGCAGCAGATAGACCATGGCCCACAGGTGGCGGCCTTCCTCGACGTTCACCTGGAACAGGTTGCGGAGGTCGTACATCGACGGCGCGGTCAGGCCGAGGTGGCGCTGCTGCTCGACCGACGCCGGCTCGGTGTCACCCTGCGTGACGATGATGCGGCGCAACGTCGAGCGGTATTCGCCCGGGACTTCCTGCCACACGTCCTGGCCCTTGTGCTCGCCGAAGTGGATCTTCTTGTCGCCGTCCTGCGGCGCGAGGAAGATGCCCCAGCGGTAGTCAGGCATCTTCACGTAGCCGAAATCCGCCCAGCCCTTCGGATCGACGCTGATCGCGGTGCGCAGATAGACGTCGTAGTTCGTCGAGTTGTCCGGACCCATGTCCTGCCACCACTGCAGGTAGGACGGCTGCCAGTGTTCGAGGGCGCGCTGCAGCGTCTTGTTCTCGGACAGGTTGACGTTGTTCGGGATCCGCTCGTTGTAATCGATCATGGTGTACTCCTCCTGTTCTCGTCTGGGGCGGGGCCTCCGGCGACCCCATCTTTCTGCTTTACTGCGAGCCTCCCGGCCGCCGCGAGGCGCCGGCTGCAACGGCAGCGGGACGGTTCGCCCGCGGCCGGGAGGGAATTCGTCAAACCCGGTTCCAGTCGAACTGCGCCTTCTTGCCGGAGCCGAAGAGCTTCAGCGCGCCGTTCGGGCCGACCGCATTCGGGCGGTTGAAGATCCAGTTCTGCCACGCCGACAGGCGGCCGAAGATGCGCGTGTTCATCGTCTCGACCGGGCCGAAGCGCAGGTTGGCTTCGAGGCCGGTCAGCGCGTCCGGCGACAGCGCGGCGCGCTCCTCGATCGCGATGCGGATCTCGTCGGCCCAGTCGAGGTCGTCGGGGATCGCGGTGACGAGGCCGAGTTCCATCGCTTCGGCGGGGCTGAGCAGGCTGCCTTCCTTCGCGCGCACCGCGGCGACCGGCGCTTCTTCCTGGTAGAAGCGCGCGTCGATGCGCGACAGGCCGTTCACCATCGGCAGCGGGCCGAAGTTCATCGCCGACAGCCCGATCACGTTCTTCGCGTCCGCGGCGTCGAGCATGTAGCTGCGGTCGGCGGCGAGCGCGATCTCGAGCAGCGTGCCGGCGAAGCACGAACCCGGCTCGATCAGCGCGTACAGGCTGCGCGACGACACGTCGATGCGCGCGAGCGTGCGGCGCAGCATCCCGAGCGTCTCGCGGACGAACCAGTGGTCGGTGTTCGCGGCGATCGTCGCGTCGATGTCGAGCACGACTTGCGCGTCGCCTTCGGTGCGCAGCTGCCACAGGCCGATGTCGAGGTGGTTCGTGCGCAGGTTCAGGATCGCGTCGTCGAGTTCGCGCGCCATCTGCAGCGGCCACCACTTGACGCCCTGGGCTTCGATCTCGGCGGCGGTCTTCGCGGTGACGGCGGCCGGTGCGCGCACGGTCAGCGTCACGCTGCGGGCGGCGGCGTCGATCGCCGCGTCGACGTATTCGTAGTGGTAGCCGTTCGCGTCGTCGGTGCGCTCGAGCCGCGTCAGCTGCACGCCTTTGGCGCCCGCCGGACGGTCGGATTGCGCGGCGAGCGCTTCGGCGCGCGCCTGGATGTGATCGGCGAACTGCTGCTGCTTGACGACGTCGTCGACGAGGCGCCATTCCTTCGCGCGGTTGCCGCGCACGCCTTCGGAGATCGTGCAGAAGATGTCGGCGTGGTCGCGGCGCACGCGGCGCTTGTCGGTGACGCGGGTCAGCCCGCCGGTGCCGGGCAGCACGCCGAGCAGCGGCACTTCGGGCAGCGACACCGACGAGTTGCGGTCATCGACGAGGACGATCTCGTCGCACGCGAGCGCCAGCTCGTAGCCGCCGCCGGCGGTCGTGCCGTTGCACGCGGCGAGGAACTTGAGGCCGGAGTACTGGCTGGAGTCCTCGATGCCGTTGCGCGTTTCGTTCGTGAACTTGCAGAAGTTCACCTTCCACGCATGTGACGACAGGCCGAGCATGTAGATGTTCGCGCCGGAGCAGAAGATCTTCGGCTTGCCGGACGTGACGACGACCGAGCGCACTTCGGGGTGCTCGAAGCGGATGCGCTGCAGCGCGTCGTGCAGCTCGATATCGACGCCGAGGTCGTACGAGTTGAGCTTCAGCTTGTAGCCCGGGCGGATGCCGGCGTCCTCGTCGATGTTGAGCGTCAGCGTCGCGACCGCGTCGTCGGTCGCGAGCGACCAGTGGCGGTACTTCGACGGCTCGGTGCGGTAGTCGACCGCCTCGACGACGGCTTCCTGCTTGGCTGCTTCCATCTCTGTCTCCTCTCTCTCGTTGGGGCTCAGCTCATCACGAGCCGGCGTAACTTCATGAAACTTTCATCGGCGCTTTCACCGCTCGTGTCGAGCACGGTGTCGGCTTTCGCATACAGCGCCTCGCGCGCTTCGAGGATGCGCTTGAGGTCGTCCATCGCCTCGTCGTTGCCCGCCATCGGCCGCAGGTCGCCCTGCGCCATCACGCGTGCCATGTGTTCTTCCGGCGTCGCCTTGACCCACACGGTCAGGCAGTTCGACAGCAGCATCTCGAAGCTCTCCGGCTGCGACACGACGCCGCCGCCGACCGAGATCACCGCGCGGCTGTGCTCGCGGATCACGCGGTCGAGCGTGCGCTTTTCGATGCGGCGGTAACCCGCCTGGCCGTACAGCGCGAAGATCTCGCGCCCCGGGATGCCGGTTTCCTTTTCGATCTCGCGGTCGAGCTCGATGAAGGGCATGCCTTCCTCGCGCGCCAGCCGGGTGCCGAGCGTCGATTTGCCGGCGCCGCGCAGCCCGATCAGCGCGATGCGTTTGCGGCGCACCGACTCCTCGTGGCCGAAGTCGCGCATCAGCCGGAACACGACTTCTTCGAGGCGGTGCTGCGGCAGCCGCTCGAGGAAGCGCCGGATCAGGCGGCGCTCGACGGTGTCCTCGGTTTCGGGCGCGAGCAGTTCGACGAGCGAGACGTCGAGCGCGCGGGCGATGTTGTCGAGCAGCACGATCGACACGTTGCCTTCGCCGCCTTCGACGTGCGCGAGGTGCCGTTCGGACACGCCGGCTTCGCGGGCGACGAGCTTGCGCGTCATGCCGCGCCGGTCGCGGATCTCCCGCACGCGCTTGCCGAGCGTCGGCAGCAGCGTCGAGGAGGCCGGCGCGGCATCGCTGCGGGCCTCCACGGGGGGCGATTCGGTGTCGGAATTGAAGCTCATCTCTGGGTCCTGTCGTGCGCTGTGTTGCGTCGTTGAGTTGAACAATAGTGCAGGAGATGGCGAGAGTCAAGAGGTAAAGTGCAGTTTGATGCGGCTGAGGCAGCGATGATTTGCAGTGTAATTACAGTCGAGCTTTCTTCGCGGCTCCAGAGATAGCAAAATAGCGCCGTAAATCGTGGCGCATCGGCCAAATGAATGAAGTAAAGTGCTTGACGGTGTACCAAACGCGTGTATTCTATCTCCACATCACTGCGCCGGCGGCGCTTTGAAGAAGACGCCGACGCGACACCCGACAAAGGGACAAGAGAGGAGACAAGGTGAAACTGGCCAATTACGTATACGGGGAGTGGGTCGAAGGCGTCGGGGAAGGCACCGCGTTGCGCGACCCGGTCACCGGCGAGCAACTCGTCACTGTTTCGTCGGATGGCATCGACGTCCGGCGTGCGCTCGATTTCGCACGCCGCACCGGCGGCCCCGCGCTGCGTGCGCAAGGCTACGAAGCGCGCGCGGCGATGCTCGACGCGATCGCGAAGCTGCTGGCCGCGAACCGTGCGGAGTACTTCGACATTGCGCTGCGGAACTCGGGCGCGACCGAAGCCGACTGCGGGTTCGACGTCGACGGCGCGATCTTCACGCTAAAGACCTACGCGCGCGCCGGCAAGACGCTCGGCGCCGCGCGACACCTCAAGGAAGGCGGCCGCGCGCCGCTCGCGAAGACCGACGCGTTCCAGGGGCAGCACTTCCTGATGCCGCTGACGGGCGTCGCGGTGTTCATCAACGCGTTCAACTTCCCGGCGTGGGGCCTGTGGGAGAAAGCCGCGCCCGCGCTGCTCGCCGGCGTGCCGGTGCTCGTGAAGCCGGCGACGCCGACCGCGTGGCTCACGCAGCGCATGGTCGAAGACGTCGTCCGCGCCGGCATCCTGCCCGCGGGCGCGCTGTCGATCGTCTGCGGCTCCGCGCGCGACCTGCTCGACCACGTCGAGGAATGCGACGTCGTGTCCTTCACCGGCTCGGCCGACACCGCGGCGCGGATGCGCACGCACCCGAACGTCGTCGCGCGCTCGGTGCGCGTCAATATCGAGGCCGACAGCGTGAACTCGGCGATCCTCGGTCCCGACGCCCGGCCCGGGGCGCCGGAGTTCGATCTCGCGGTGAAGGAGATCGTGCGCGAGATGACAATCAAGGCCGGGCAGAAATGCACCGCGATCCGCCGCGTCCTCGCGCCCGCCGGCGTCGCGCGCTCGCTCGCCGACGCGGTCGCGTCGAAGCTCGCCGGCTGCAAGGTCGGCAATCCGCGTAACGAAGCGGTCCGCGTCGGGCCGCTCGTCAGCAAGGCGCAGCAGGCGGCGGCGTTCGAAGGCATCGCGAAGCTGCGCGAGGAATGCGACACCGTGTTCGGCGGCGATCCGGCGTTCGAGCCGGTCGATGCGCACGGCGAGGATTCGGCCTTCGTGCAGCCGACGCTGCTGTACTGCGACAAGGGCCTCGACGCGCGCTTCGTCCATGACGTCGAAGTGTTCGGGCCGGTCGCGACGATCCTGCCGTACGCCGATACCGCGGACGCCATTGCACTCGCGCGGCGCGGCCGCGGCTCGCTCGTCGCGTCGGTGTATTCCGGCGACGCGGGCTTCCTCGGCGAACTCGTGCCGGGCATCGCCGACCTGCACGGGCGCGTGATGGTCGTCGATGCCGCGGTCGGATCGCAGCACACCGGCCACGGCAACGTGATGCCGAACTGCCTGCACGGCGGTCCCGGGCGCGCCGGCGGTGGCGAGGAGCTCGGCGGCCTGCGCGCGCTCGCGATGTACCACCGCCGCGTCGTCGTGCAGGGCGGCCCGGCGCTGCTCGACGCGCTGTCGCGCGATGCGGCTGACGCGGCGTTGCTCGATGCCTGACAACAATAAAGCTTCCCGCACCTCCAACCCCGACCGGAGACCGAGACGATGACGCGAGAAAAATTCCAGGCGCAGATCGCGAACGTGACGCGCGAGATCAAGGGCCGCCCGCTCGACAAGACGCTCGAAGCCTTCCTCAACGAGCGCTTTCCGGCGACCGGGCCCGAGTTTCAGGCGATCGCCGCTGCCTGCCGCGAGGCGGTCGCGGCCGGCTGGATGTGCGACCGCGAGCACGGCGGCATCAAGTTCGGTCGCGTCGTGAAGCCCTGCCCCGAGATCGACGATTTCAGCGTCGACGTCGTCGAGATGTCCGACATCGCCGGCCCGCACCACGTCCACCCGAACGGCGAGATCGACATGATCATGCCGCTCGAAGGCGACGCGAAGTTCGACGGGCGCGGCGCCGGCTGGTTCGTCTACGGCCCCGGCAGCGCGCATCGCCCGACCGTCAGTGGCGGACGCGCATACGTGTTGTACCTGCTGCCGCAAGGCGCAATCGAATTCACGCGCGCGCCCACGTGATCGGGTGCGCGGATCCGCGGCGCCACGAAGGCCGGCCGCGTCGGACATCGCCTTCGGTGCGGTCCGACCTACGATAAGAAGAGGCGACGGTGCGCGGGTCGGAGGGAGCGCCGCGAAGTCCGACACCGCGAGCGAAAAACAGACCGGCCACGAAGGCCGGCGACGAGAGAGATACCGGTGCGAACCGGACCAACGGAGGAAAGACAGAATGCTCACGCAAAGCGCGCGCGACCCCGGCACGGGTTCGCCGAAGATCACGCTGCCCCGCGACTACAACGCGGCCGAGGACCTGATCGGCCGCAACCTCGCCGCCGGCCGCGGCGGCAAGACCGCGTACATCGACGACGCCGGCAGCTACACCTACGACGACCTCGCGGCGCGCGTGAACCGCTTCGCGAACGCGCTCGGCACCCTCGGCATCATGCGCGAGCAGCGCGTGCTGATGTGCGTGCACGACACGATCGACTTCCCGACGGTGTTCCTCGGCGCGATCAAGGCGGGGGTCGTGCCGGTCGCGGTCAACACGCTGCTGACCCAGTCCGACTACGAATACATGCTGACCGACAGCCGCGCGCGCATCGCGGTCGTGTCGGCACCGCTGTACGACACGTTCGCGCCGCTCCTCGAGCGCGTGCCGACGCTCGAACGCATCGTCGTAGCCGGAGGTGACGGAGCACAGGCGCCGGCCGACGCGCTCGCCGCGCTGATCGACGCCGCGTCCGATCGCTTCGACGCCGTCGCGACGACCTGCGACGACCCCTGTTTCTGGCTCTACTCGTCGGGCTCGACCGGCGCGCCGAAGGGCACGGTGCACGTGCATTCGAGCCTGATCCAGACTTACGAGCTGTACGCGAAGCCGATCCTCGGCATCCGCGAGGACGACATCGGATTCTCGGCCGCGAAGCTGTTCTTCGCGTACGGCCTCGGCAACGGGCTGACGTTCCCGCTCGCGGCCGGCGCGACCGCGGTGCTGATGGCCGAGCGGCCGACACCGGACGCGGTGTTCCGGCGTCTGCGCGAACATCGCCCGACGATCTTCTTCGGCGTGCCGACGCTCTACGCGTCGATGCTCGCGGGCGCGGACTGTCCGGAAAAGACCGAACTCGCGATCCGCGTCTGCGCGTCGGCCGGCGAAGCGCTGCCGGAGGACATCGGCCGGCGCTGGACCGAGCGCTTCGGCGTCGAGATCCTCGACGGCATCGGCTCGACCGAGATGCTGCACATCTTCCTGTCGAACCGCCCCGGCGAAGTGCGCTACGGCACGACCGGGAAGCCGGTGCCCGGCTACGACGTGCGGCTGATCGACGACCAGGGTCAGGTTGTCGACCGCGACGGCGAGCCGGGCGAGCTGCAGATTTCCGGCCCGACGAGCGCGGCGATGTACTGGAACAACCGCACGAAGACGCGCGACACCTTCCAGGGGCCGTGGACGCGCAGCGGCGACAAGTACTCGCGCAACGCCGACGGCTACTACGTCTACGCCGGCCGCAACGACGACATGCTGAAGGTCAGCGGCATCTACGTGTCGCCGATCGAGGTCGAATCGTGCCTGATCGAGCACGAGGCGGTGCTCGAGGCCGCCGTCGTCGGCCAGGAGGACGACGACCAGCTGATCAAGCCGAAGGCGTTCATCGTGCTGAAGCCCGGCGTGCGCGGCACCCCGGCGCTCGCCGACTCGATCAAGGCGCACTGCAAGGCGCAGCTCGCGCCCTACAAATACCCGCGCTGGATGGAGTTTGTGGACGAACTGCCGAAGACCGCGACCGGCAAGATCCAGCGCTTCAAGCTGCGGGCGCTGGGCGGCCGGTAAGGCGGACCGTAGGGCGGATGAGCCGAAGGCGTTATCCGCCGGACGTGGCCGGTTCGGAGACCGGGGCGCCCGGCAGGGGGCGCTGCGCTTTTGGCTAAGCCGAAACGTCGTTTTCCGCGCGACGAAAAGCCACGAAAAGCTCAACAAAAAATCGACAACGGGGCATTGACCCCGACCCCCCAGCTGGAGAGGAGACACCATGAAGCAAACGAGAATGTGGCAGCGCACTGCGCTCGCCGTCGCGGCCGCCGCGCTGCTGCCCGGCGCCGCGTACGCGGCCGAGAAGGTCAAGGTCGGGCTGATGCTGCCCTACACCGGCACCTACGCATCGCTCGGCAATGCGATCACGAACGGCTTCAAGCAGTACGTCGCCGAGCAGGGCGGCACGCTCGGCGGGCGCGAAGTCGAGTACTTCGTCGTCGATGACGAGTCGGATCCGTCGAAGGCGACCGAGAACGCGTCGAAGCTCGTCAAGCGCGACGACGTCGATGTCCTCGTCGGCACCGTGCACTCCGGGGTCGCGCTCGCGATGGCGAAAGTCGCGCGCGACACCAAGACGCTCTTGATCATCCCGAACGCCGGCGCCGACGAGCTGACCGGCCCGCTGTGCGCGCCGAACGTGTTCCGCAGTTCGTTCTCGGCGTGGCAGCCCGCGTACGCGATGGGCAAGATCGTCGCCGAGAGCGGCCACAAGAACGTCGTCACCGTGTCGTGGAAGTACTCGTTCGGCGAACAATCCGTCGCCGGTTTCAAGGAAGCGTTCGAGAAGGCCGGCGGCAAGGTCGCGAAGGAGCTCTACCTGCCGTTCCTGAACGTCGAGTTCCAGCCGTATCTCACCGAGATCGCGAGCCTGAAGCCCGACGCGGTGTTCGTGTTCTTCGCCGGCGGCGGCGCGGCGAAGTTCGTCAAGGACTACGACGCGGCGGGTCTGAAGAAGTCGATTCCGCTGTACGGCTCGGGCTTCCTCACCGACGGGACGCTCGACGCGATGGGCGGCGCCGGCGAAGGGCTGATGACGACGCTGCACTACGCCGACGGCCTGACGAACGCGAAGGACGCCGGCTTCCGCGGCAAGTACGAGGCGACGTACAAGATCGAGCCCGACGTCTACGCCGTGCAGGGTTACGACGCGGCGCAGATGCTGCGCGCCGGCCTCGACGCGGTGAAGGGCGCCAAGCTCGACAAGGCCGTGATGATCAAGGCGATCGAAGCCGCGAAGATCGACAGCCCGCGCGGCGCCTTCACGCTGTCGAAGGCGCACAACCCGGTGCAGGACATCTACCTGCGCAAGGTCGAAGGCCGCGACAACAAGCTCGTCGGCGTCGCCGAGAAGGCGCTCGCGGACCCGGCGCGCGGCTGCCGGATGCTGTAAGCGCGCGTCTCCCTCCCGCGTTTCCGTTCAACCGTTTCCGGGCGCCCTCGCGGCGCCTGGCGGGGAAGACTCATGGATTTCGTCTCGTTCCTGATCCAGATCCTGAACTCGCTGCAGTACGGCCTCCTGCTGTTCCTCGTCGCGAGCGGCCTCACGCTCGTGTTCGGGATCATGGGGATCATCAACCTCGCGCACGGCAGCTTCTACATGGTCGGCGCCTACCTCGCGCTCGCGCTGACGAGCCTGACCGGCAACCTGATGCTCGCGATCGCGCTCGGCATTCCGCTGGCGTTCGTGTTCGGCGCGCTGCTCGAATGGCTGCTGTTCTCGCATCTCTACAAGCGCGACCACCTCGAGCAGGTGCTCTTGACCTACGGCCTGATCCTGATCTTCGAGGAGCTCCGGAGCCTCGCGGTCGGCGACGACGTGCATGGCGTCGCGATCCCGGCGATCTTCTCGGCATCGATCCCGCTGTCCGAGAACCTCAGCTACCCGGTGTATCGCATCGTGATCTCGGTGGTCTGTCTCGCGCTCGCCGCGGGGCTGTACTTCCTGATCCAGAAGACGCGCCTCGGCATGATGATCCGCGCCGGCAGCCACGACCGCGACATGGTCAAGGCGCTCGGCATCGACATCAACCTGCTGTACCGCACCGTGTTCGCGCTCGGTGTCGCGCTCGCCGCACTCGCCGGCATGCTCGCGGCGCCGATCTCGTCGGTGTATCCGGGCATGGGCTCGTCGGTGCTGATCATCTCGTTCGTCATCGTCGTCATCGGCGGCGTCGGGTCGGTGTGGGGCGCGCTCGTCGCGGCGCTCTTGATCGGCTTCGCCGACACGTTCGGCAAGGTGCTCGTGCCCGACCTCGCCGGCCTGATGGTCTATCTCGTGATGGCCGGGGTGCTGCTGTGGCGGCCCGAAGGCATCTTCAAGAAGGGGTAAGGCGATGAACCCGCGTATCTCAATGTTTCTCAAGCTCGCGGTGCTCGCCGGCGTCGTCGCGTTCCCGGCGTTCGGCTCGGACTTCTACGCCGAGCTCGTCGCGAAGGTGCTGATCCTCGCGATCTTCGCGATGAGCCTCGATCTGCTGGTCGGCTTCACCGGGCTCGTGTCGTTCGGCCACGCGGCCTACTTCGGCGTCGCCGCGTACGCAGTCGCGCTGCTGACGCCGCAGTACGACCCGGCGAACCTGTGGCTTGCGCTGCCGCTGTCGATCGGCGCCGCGGCGGCGGCGGCCTTCCTGATCGGGCTCTTCGTGCTGAGGACCAAGGGCATCTACTTCATCATGGTGACGCTCGCGTTCGCGCAGATGGCCTACTACGTGTTCCACGACACGCCGCTCGGCGGCGGCTCGGACGGGATCTATCTCAACTTCAAGCCCGACACGTCGATCGCGGGCTGGGCGCCGTTCGACCTCAACGAGCCGTTGCACCTGTACTACTTCGTCGTCGCCGCGCTGCTGGTCGTCTTTGGCCTGCTGAAGCTCGTGCTGCGCTCGCCGTTCGGCCGCGTGCTCGTCGGCATCCGCAGCAACGAGCACCGCATGCTGTCGCTCGGCTACGCGACCTTCCGCTACAAGCTCGCCGCGTTCACGCTCGCCGGCGCGCTCGCCGGCGTCGCCGGCTTCCTGTACGCGGTGCTGTTCGGCTTCGTGACGCCCGAATACCTGTCGTGGCACAAATCCGGCGACGTGCTGCTGATGGTGATCCTCGGCGGCATGGGCAACCTCGTCGGCGCGATCGCCGGTGCGGTCGCGATCGTCGGTCTGCAGGAAGTGTTCACCGGCTGGACGAAGCACTGGCAGCTGATCATGGGCCTCACGATCGTCGCCGCGGTGCTGTTCATGCCGGGCGGCCTGACCGCGGTGCCTGGTCGCATCCTGAACTGGAAGAACGGAGGCGCGAAATGAACGCTTCGCTCGATTCCCGCGTGCTCGCGCGCGAGACGCTGCTCTCGGCCGAGCGCATGACGCGGCGCTTCGGCGGCCTCGCGGCGAACCAGGACGTCAACATCAGCCTCGAGCGCGGCGTGCTGCACGCGCTGCTCGGGCCGAACGGCGCCGGCAAGTCGACCTGCATCAACATGCTCTCCGGCGACCTGCCGCCGTCGGAAGGCACGATCCGCTTTAAGGGCGACGACATCACCGGCCTGACCTCGCACCAGCGCTCGAAGATCGGCATCGGCCGCAGCTACCAGCGCACGAACATCTTCCCGAAGTTCACCGTGCTCGAGAACTGCCGGCTCGCGGCGCAATCGCGCAATCCGCGGCCGTGGCGCCTGTTCGCCGACGCGCTGCGCCTCTCGGACACCGTCGAGCGCGCGAAGGCGGCGATCGCCGAGGCCGGCCTCGCCGGGCGCGAGGGACGCATCGCCGGCACGATGTCGCACGGCGAACAACGGCAGCTCGAGATCGCGATGGTGCTCGCGACCGACGCCGAAGTGCTGCTGCTCGACGAGCCGCTCGCCGGCATGGGCTCGGAGGAGTCCGCGCAGATGGTCACGCTCTTGAACCGCCTGAAGGCGACGCGCGCGATCCTGCTCGTCGAGCACGACATGGACGCGGTGTTCGCGGTCGCCGACCGCATCACCGTGATGGTCAACGGGCAAGTGCTCGAATCGGGGACGCCGGAGAGAATCCGCAACAGCCCCGACGTGCAGCAAGCCTATCTGGGACACGAGGCGGAACATGTCTGACACCACGATCGGAAGCTTGCGCGAAGGCCTGTTCTCGGCGCTGCCGGCGGCCGCGCCAGAGCGCGAAGCCGAACCGGTGCGTCTCGCGTCCGCGACCCCGGCCGTCGCCGAGCCCGCCGACGCGCGCGAAACCCTGCTCGAAGCGATCGGCCTGCACACCTACTACGGATCGAGCCACATCCTGCATGGGGTCAATTTCAAGATCCACAAGGGCGAAGCGCTCGGGCTGATGGGCCGCAACGGCATGGGCAAGACGACGCTGATTCGCACGATGATGGGCTTCCTGACGCCGAAGGGCGGCGGCGTGCTGGTGCGCGGCGAGCGCATGACCGGCGGCCCGACGCACAAGATCGCGCAGCGCGGCATCGCGTACGTGCCGGAAGGCCGCGGCATCTTCCCGAACCTGTCGGTGAAGGAGAACCTCATCATGGCCGCGCGCGCCGGCGTCGACGGCCAGCGCGACTGGACGTTCGATCGCGTGATGGCGACTTTCCCGCGCCTTGCCGAGCGGCTGACGAATGGCGGTGGGCAATTGTCGGGCGGCGAACAGCAGATGCTGACGATCGGCCGCGCGCTGATGACGAACCCGGACCTGCTGATTCTCGACGAGGCGACCGAAGGCCTGGCACCCTTGATCGTCCGCGAGATCTGGCGCGTGATCCGCGAGATCCGCGACAGCGGCATCGCGACCGTGATCGTCGACAAGAACCACGCCGCGATCACCGCGCTCACCGACCGCTCGATGATCCTCGTCAAGGGCCAGGTCGTCTTCGACGGCCCGAGCGAGGACGTGCGCAATGATCCGGAACTGATCAAGAAACATCTGGGAGTTTGACGTGAAGCTGGTACAGGTCGGGACCCGGTCGGGTCAGCAGCGCCTCGAATACGTCCGTCTGCGGTCGGCACACCCGCGCGACGGCGCGCCTTCCATCGTGTTCCTGCACGAAGGGCTCGGATCGCTCGCGATGTGGAAGGACTTCCCGCAGAAGGTCGCCGACGCGACCGGCTGCGAGGCGGTCGTCTTTTCGCGCGCCGGCTACGGCCGCTCCGACGCAGCGACGCTGCCCCGGGACACGCGCTACATGCACGACGAAGGGCTCGACGTGCTGCCGGCCTTCATCGCCGCGCTCGGGCTCGAGCGGCCGATCCTGCTCGGCCATTCCGACGGCGCGTCGATCGCGCTGATCTGCGCCGGCGGCACCGATACCCCGCTCTCCGGCGTCGTCGTCATGGCGCCGCACGTGATCGTCGAGGCCCTCTCGGTCGAGAGCATCGCCGAGGCGAAAGTCGCGTGGCGGACGACCGACCTGCCGGCGCGGCTCGGCAAGTACCACGCGGACGTCGAGGCGGCGTTCCGCGGCTGGAACGACATCTGGCTGCACCCGGATTTCCGCGCGTGGAATATCGAGGAATACCTTCCCCGCATCGCGGTGCCGGTGCTCGCGATCCAGGGGGAGGACGACGAATATGGCACGATGGCGCAGATCGACCGCATCGCCGCGCAGGCGCGCGACGTGGAACTGGTCAAGCTCGCCGACTGCCGTCATTCGCCGCACAAGGATCAGCCCGAAGCGGTGATCGCGGCGGCCGGCGATTTTGTCGCCCGCATCCTCGACTACTGACGGGAGCGGGCAGCCCCAACGTCAACGGAGCCCCGAGATGAACTTCGAACGCAAGAAACTGATCCGCTTCCACCACTGCGATCCCGCCGGCATCGTGTTCTACCCGCAGTACCTCGTGCTGTGCAACGAGCTCGTCGAGGACTGGTTCGACGAAGGGCTCGGCATCAACTTCTACAAGCTGCACGCCGACATGCACCGCGGCGTGCCGATGCGGCACATGGAAGTGGACTTCCTCGCGCCGAGCGTGCACGGCGACGAGCTGACCTTCAGCCTCGGCATCGACCACCTCGGCGGCACGTCGATCCGGCTCGCGATCTCCGCGGAAAAGGACGGCATCGTCCGCTTCACGGCGCTGCAAACCGTCGTCTGGGCCGACCTCGAAGGCGCACCGAAAGCCGCGCGCATCGACGACGAATGGCGCGAACGCTTCAGCCGCTTCATGTCGCCGGGGAAGGAATGACGGCGCCGAGCACGACGTCGGTCGCACCGAGAGTAGCGACGGCCGACATCGGCAACGTGCATCGAAAGGAATGACTGGGAGAGACAGATGGACTACAGCCGCTACACGAGCCTGACGGTCGAGCATCACGGTGGCGGCATCGCCGAACTGGTTCTCGGCGAGCCGGGCAAGCTGCCGGCCGCGGACGCCGCCGGCCACGGCGAGCTCGCGGACATCTGGCGCGACCTCGACCGTGACCCGGCGGTTTCCGTCGTCGTCGTGCGCGGCCAGGACAAGGGCTTTTCGGCCGGCGGCACGCTCGACCTCGTCGCCGCGATGGTCGACGACTTCGAGCACCGCGCGCGCGTCTGGAAGGAGGCGCGCGACATCGTCTACAACATGATCAACTGCTCGAAGCTGATCGTCTCCGCGATCAACGGCCCGGCGGTCGGCGGCGGCCTCGCGGTCGCGCTGATGGCGGACATTTCGATCGCGGCGAAGAACGCGCGGCTGATCGACGGCCACACGCGCCTCGGCGTCGCGGCCGGCGACCACGCGGCGATGATTTGGCCGCTGCTGTGCGGCATGGCGAAAGCGAAGCTGCACCTCCTGCTGTCGGACGAGATCAGCGGCGAGGAAGCCGAGCGCATCGGCCTCGTGTCGATGGCGGTCGACGCCGGGCAGCTGCGCGACACCGCGTTCGACATCGCGAAAAAGCTCGCCGCCGGTCCGCAGACCGCGCTGCGGTGGACGAAGCACAGCCTCAACAACTGGCTGCGCCAGGCCGGGCCGATCTTCGACAACTCGGTTGCGCTCGAAATGCTCGGCTTCACCGGCCCCGAAGTGCGCGAAGGCCTCGCCGCGGTGCGCGAGCGCCGGCCCCCGAATTTCCAGGGCGGCTCGCGGATATGAGGATCCGGCAATCGAGACGGGGCGCCGCCCTACACCCGACTCACCCGACCCCAACCCGACGCACCCGACGCACCCGATAACAACGGCGCCGCAGAGCGCCCGACCCCAACCCCGAAATAAACCGACAAACACAGAGAGAACACGATCATGACCACCTACCAGTGCAGCGCCTGCTACTTCCCGTACAACGAGGCCGACGGCCTGCCCGACGACGGCATCGCGCCCGGCACGAAATGGGAAGACGTGCCGGCCGACTGGGTGTGCCCGGACTGCGGCAACGGCAAGGAGCATTTCAACCCCGCCCCCGACTCGGACGATTGAGGTGACGCGATGACTGCGCTCTCCTCCGATGTGAAGGTCCTCGTCGTCGGCGCCGGCGCGATGGGCAGCGGCATCGCCCACGTCGCCGCGGCGGCCGGCCACACCGTCTATCTGTATGACACGCGCGCCGACGCGGTGCACAGCGGCCGCGACGGCATCGCCCGCGACCTGCGCTTCCTCGTCGACAAGGGCAAGCTCGCCGCGGCCGACGCGGACGCGGCGCTCGCGCGCGTGATCCCGGCGACCGAGCTCGTCGCCGCGCGCGACGCCCGTCTCGTCGTCGAGGCGATAGTCGAGAAGCTCGACGTCAAGCAGGCGCTGTTCCGCGAGCTCGAAGCGCTGCTGCCGGCCGACGCGATCCTCGCGACGAACACGTCGTCGCTGTCGATCACGCAGATCGGCGCGGCGCTCGCGCGGCCCGAGCGGCTCGCCGGGCTGCACTTCTTCAACCCCGCGCCGCGCATGAAGCTCGTCGAGATCGTCTCGGGCCTCGCGACCGAGTTCGCGGTCGCCGACACGCTGTACGCGACCGCGAAGGCCTGGGGCAAGGTGCCGGTGCATGCGACCTCGACGCCGGGCTTCATCGTCAATCGCGTCGCGCGTCCGTTCTACGCCGAAGCGCTGCGCGTGCTCGGCGAGCGCGCTGCGAGCCCGGCGACGCTCGACGCGGCGCTGCGCGACGGCTGCGGCTTCCCGATGGGGCCGTTCGAGCTGATGGACCTGATCGGCCACGACGTCAATTTCGCCGTCACGAACTCGGTGTTCGACGCGTATTTCGGCGACAAGCGCTTCACGCCGAGCCTGATCCAGCAGGAGCTCGTCGCCGCCGGCCGCCTCGGCCGCAAGAGCGGGCGCGGCTTCTACGACTACCGTGACGGCGCCGAGCGGCCGCAGCCGCAGGTCGAAGAGCCGTGCGAAGGCGAAGCCGTGATCACCGTCGTCGGTGACCTCGGCCCCCTTGCGCCGCTCGTCGCGCGCCTCGAAGCCGCCGGCGTCGAAGTGCGCCGCCGTCCGCGCGAAGGCGAGTCGACCGCTGCCGGCCGCGGCTGGATCGAAGTCGGCGTCGCGCGGCTCGCGCTGTCCGATGGCCGCACCGCGTCGCGCCGGGCGGCCGACGAGGGCGAGCCGAACTACGTGCTGGTGGACCTCTGCCGCGACTACATGACGACGCCGCGGCTGACGCTCGCGCGCGGCGACATCTGCTCGCCGGCCGGATGGGACGCGGTCGTCGGCACGCTGCAGCGCACCGCCGTCACGGTCGGCCGCATCGATGACGTCGCCGGCATGGTCGCGCTGCGCACCGTCGTGATGCTCGCGAACGAAGCCGCCGACGGCGTGCTCGCCGGCATCGGCTCGGCCGCGGACATCGACACCGCGATGCGCTACGGCACGAACTATCCGCTAGGGCCGCTGGCGTGGGCGGACGCGCTCGGCGTCGCGTTCGTCGCGCGCGTGCTCGACCACTTGCGCGAGCACTACTTCGACACGCGCTATCGCCTGTCGCCGCTCTTGCAACGCATCGCGCTGCGCCCCGAGGGACGCTTCCACTCGGCGTGAGCGGAGCCCCGGCGCGCGCCGCCGTCACGGCGCGCGCTTCGCCGCCCCGGCCAGCAGCTGGCCGACCGCCTCCATCGGCAGCGCCGCTTCGCCGCCGTCGGGAAGTGTCGGCGGCACGAGTTGCGCGACCAGCTCGCGAAAATCCGCGAGATTGCCGCGGCTGATGCTCATCGCATCGGCGAGGCCGCGGAAGAAATCCGAGCGCTGCGCGTAGCGCTGACGGTCGCGCAAAAAGATCCGCACCAGCCAGATCACCAGCACGACGGCGCCGACGCGGGTGACGGAACCCGATACCAGTGCGTTGAGATCCTCCGACCGCGTCGTGCTCTCGGTCGCGGCGTTGGACTGCGCGTCGGCGTTCGCGCGCGCGATGTCGAGTTCCGCTTGCGCCCGTTCGCGCGCCGAATCGGCCCCGATCTGCGCGATCTCTCGCGCGGTGTCGTTCCGGAGGGTCTCGATCAGGTAACCGTCGGCGGCTTCCGCCTGGCGGTCGCGCTCGGCCATGAGTTCGGCGTGCAGCGCGGCGTTGCGCTCGTACAGGCTCACCAGCCGTTCGTACTGTTCGAGCCGGGCTTGCATCTCGGATTGCGACAGTTGCCGGCGCTGCGCCGCGGCCCTCGGCGGCGGCGGGGCGGCGGTGCTCGGGACCGGCGTGAAGGGTTGCACTGCGGGAGCGGGCGGCGCCGGGACTGGCTCGGGGGGGCGAACCGGCGCGGGGCGGGGCGCCGGTGGGACATCGGGCTCCGGCGGTGGCGGCAGTCCGGCGATGTCGCGCAGCATCTTTTCGAGTGCCGGACGCAGCTGCTCCGGCAGCGTGCGGATGAACTCGCTTGCCGGATCCGCCAGCGCGGCGAGCTCGCGCTTCAGGCGCGCCCCCGCGTTCGCGAGCGCCACGTCCGCGTCGCGCTCGGCGCGCGTGCTGAACGCCCACTTGCCGAGCTGCTCACCACCGACGAACACGATGAGCCCGGCGACGAGCGTCAGCACGATCATGAACAGGTGAACGCGCGCCGCCTTCTCGCACTGCAGCGACCGCTCGCGGCACCGTTGCACGAATTCCTGCCACTCCGGCACCGCCGCGCCGTCGGCGTCTCGATCCATGGGCTCGCTCCGGAGAACGCTCGGGCACGCCGGCGCAGACGCGCCGCCGCGGGCCGCATGCTCCTGTGATAGCTCAAAAACGGCGCCCGCGCCCGCCGGACGCGGCCGGATGGGTGGTCGTCGGCGACCTGCGGCCGCCGACGGACGTGCTCAGCGCTCGAGGTTCAGCGGCTCGCCGGTCGCGGCCGCCGACCCGGCCGCGGTGAACACGACGTCGGTCGAGGAGTTCAGCGCGGTCTCAACCGAGTCCTGCAAGACGCTGATCACGAAGCCGATCGCGACGACCTGCATCGCGACGTCGGTGTCGATGCCGAACAGCGCGGTGGCCATCGGAATCAGCAGCAGCGAGCCGCCCGCGACGCCCGACACGCCGGCCGCGGCGAACGACGACACGATGCACAGCAGCAGCGCGGTCGCGAAGTCCACCGGGATGCCGAGCGTGTGCGTGGCGGCGAGCGTCATCACGCTGATCGTGATCGCGGCGCCCGCCATGTTGATCGTCGCGCCGAGCGGGATCGAGATCGAGTAGGTGTCCTCGTGCAGGCCCATGCGCTTGCACAGTTCGAGGTTGATCGGGATGTTCGCGGCCGAGCTGCGCGTGAAGAATGCGGTCACGGCGCTCTCGCGCAGGCAGGTGAACACCAGCGGATAGGGGTTGCGGCGCAGCTTCCAGAACACGAACAGCGGATTGACGACCAGCGCGACGAACAGCATGCAGCCGACGATCACCAGCAGCAGGCGGCCGTAGCCGAGCAGCGCGTCGAGCCCCGAGTCGCCGAGCGTCGCGGCGACGAGGCCGAAGATGCCGAGCGGCGCGAAGCGGATCACGCCATGGACGATCGACGACACCGCGTCCGCCAAGTCATTCACCGTGCTCCGCGTGCCAGGGCTCGCGTGGCGCAGCGCGACGCCGAGCGCGATCGCCCACGCGAGAATGCCGATGAAGTTGGCCTCCATCAGCGCCTTGACCGGGTTCGCGACCACGCTCAGCAGCAGGTTCTCGAGCACGCCGAGGATGCCGGCCGGCGGCGTGCCGCTCGCTGCGGGTGCGTTGAGCACCAGCGTCGTCGGGAACGCGAAGCTGGCGAGCACCCCGACCAGCGCGGCGGCGAGCGTGCCGAACAGGTAGAGCATCAGCACCGGGCGGACGTGCGTCGGCTGCCCGCGCTTGTGGTTCGCGATCGACGCGGCGACCAGCACGAACACCAGCACCGGGGCGACCGCCTTCAGCGCGGCGATGAAAAGGTTGCCGAGCAGCGCGACGGACTTCGTCGCGTCGGGCGCGATCACGGCCAGGGCAATGCCCAGCACCAGGCCGATCGCGATCTGTGAAATCAGGCTCAGGCGCGTCAGGCGCTGGAAAGCCGTGGGAGCTGCTGTGTTCATCGAGTGTCTCCTCGTGAGTAATTGTTATGTGTTGCAGGGATGCCCTTGTGGGGCCGGACCGGGCGTGAGCGGGTTTGCGCTCAGCACTCGGGGAAGCTGACGGCGAGGCCGCCGCGGGAGGTTTCCTTGTACTTGTCGAGCATGTCGCGGCCGGTGTCGCGCATCGTGCGAATCGCGTGGTCGAGCGAGATCGCGTGTGCGCCGTCGCCGCGCAATGCGAGCTGGGCGGCGTTGATCGCCTTGACCGACGCCATCGCGTTGCGCTCGATGCACGGCACCTGCACGAGGCCGCCGACCGGGTCGCACGTCAGGCCGAGGTTGTGCTCGAGACCGATCTCGGCAGCGTTCTCGACCTGCTCCGGCGTGCCGCCGAGCACTTCCGCGAGCCCCGCCGCGGCCATCGCGCAGGCGGAACCGACCTCGCCCTGGCAGCCGACTTCGGCCCCTGAGATCGACGCGTTCTTCTTGCACAGCACGCCAACTGCCGCCGCCGCGAGCAGGAAGCGGTCGACGTCGCGCGCGCCGCTTCCGGGCATGAACGCCATGTAGTAGTGCAGCACGGCCGGGATGATCCCCGCGGCGCCATTGGTCGGCGCGGTGACGACGCGCCCGCCGCCGGCGTTCTCCTCGTTCACCGCGAGCGCGTACAGATTCACCCAGTCGAGCGCCGCCATCGTGTCGCTGATCAGGTTGCGCCCGGCCGCGCGCTCGCTCAGCTTGCGATGCAGCGCGGCGGCGCGGCGCCGGACTTTCAGCCCGCCGGGCAACACACCTTCCTGCGTGATGCCGCGTTCGACGCACCCCCGCATCACATCCCAGATGCGCGCGAGTGCCGCGCGCGTGTCCGCCTCGCTGCGCCACGCGGCTTCGTTCGCGAGCATCAGCTCGCTGATGCCAAGGCCGTGACGCCGGCACTGCGCGAGCATCTCGGCACCGGTCTCGAACGGATAGCGCAGCGCGACTTCGGTTTCGGCTGTGGCCCCCGACTGCGCCTGCGCCTCGTCGACGACGAAGCCGCCGCCGACCGAGTAATAGGTGTTCTCGTACACGCCGCCGGCGTCGCCGTGCGCGACGAGCCGCATCGCGTTCGGGTGGTAAGGCAGGCTCACCGGCAGCAGGCGCAGATCGCGGTCCCAGTCGAAGGGGACCGACGCGGTGCCCGCGAGCATCAGGCAGCCGTCAGCACGCACGCGGTCGACCGCGCCGACGACGAAGTCCGGATCGACGCTGTCGGGCCGCGCCCCCATCAGGCCGGCGATGACCGCACGGTCGGTCGCGTGACCGACGCCGGTCGCCGACAGCGAACCGTAGAGCTTCACTTCGACGCGCCGCACGTCGGCGAGCCGCCCCTTCCGCTCCAGCACCGCGGCGAAGTCGTGCGCCGCGCGCATCGGCCCGACGGTATGCGAGCTCGACGGCCCGATACCGATCTTGAACAGGTCGAGGACGCTGATGGACATGGACGACTCCGGAGAAATAAGTGCGTTGATTTAATCGAGCTAACGGCCAAAATTCTTATGGCCGCATCAGCGCATTTTCGAGTCGTAGACAAAGCGGCTCAATCGATAGTTTTTTACGGAAGCTTTAGCAGCGCTGAACCATGACTTCGGCCGCGCCCTCGCAGGTCCACACCCGGTTGCGCGTGTTCCTCGCCGCCGCGCACCACCTTTCCTTCACGCGTGCCGGCGAGGAGCTGCACATCACGACCGGCGCGGTGAGCCAGCAGATCAAGCTCCTGGAGGACTGGCTCGGCCAACGGCTGTTCCGCCGGCTGCCGCGCCGCATCGAGCTCACCGACGCGGGCAACCGCCTCCTCGCCGCGGTCGATCCCGCCTACGCCGCGGTCGACCTCGCAATCGGTCGCCTGCGCGGCGGCGCGTTGAGCGGCGTCGTGCGCCTGCGCGCGCTGCCGTCCTTCCTCGCGACCTGGCTCGTGCCGCGGCTGCCCGGGCTGATGCGACAGTTCCCGCAGATCGACCTGCAGGTCGAAGCCGAGGACAGCGCGCATTCGCTGCGCGACGGCGAGTTCGACCTCGCGATCGATCTCAACGATGGCGCCTACCCCGGTTTCCAGAGCACGGTGCTGCTCGAGGAGGAGATCTTCCCGGTGTGCTCGCCGCTGCTGCTCCATGGCCGCCCGCCGCTCGACACGCCCGAGGCGCTGCGCCACTACCCGCTGCTGCACGACATGACGGCATGGCGCGGCAGCCAGCCTTATGCCGAATGGGAACGCTACCTGAAGGCGATCGGCGCGCCGATGGTCGAGGTGCGCCGCGGCTACATGTTCAACCGCAACCACATCACGATGCAGTGCGCGATCGCCGGCATGGGCATCGCGATCGCACGCCGCACGCTGATCACGGACGAGTTGGACAGCGGACGCCTGATCGCGCCCTTCCGCCAGACGGTGCCGACGGGGAAGCGCTACTGCCTGGTGTATTCGGCGGGCGCGCTGGCGGACCCGCGCGTCGCGAGCGTGCATGACTGGATCGCGGGCGAAGCGCGGGGGGCGGACGGGGAGTCCCGACTCGCACCGCCTGCAAGACCCGAGGCGAACGCGTGACGGAGGCTCGTTCCCAATGGGCAGGCGCATATCGCACGGCTGAGGACCTCGCGAAGTGGGGGCGCACAATGTTCGCCCTCCTGTCCGACGTCCTCATCCCCTGTTCGACGCCACAAGTTTTCGGCGGTAGCCGATCAAGGGCGAACGCGATACCGGTCGGCGATCGATCACGGATTCATCGGCGGCTTCGTGGGCTCCAACATTCGGATCTTGTGGTCCGTTCTTCGTTGAAGTAGCGAAGGGCACGCTACCGTTCGGCCCTTAGACACTGCTCCCCCAGGGTGGAACCGACGGCGGGTATTGGCTCTTTACAGGTTATCGGTCGGGAATTTCACTCGACGGGAATTTTTTCCAATGACCATGAGTAGAAAAAACTGTTCGCGATCTGACGATCGGCTTACCCAGATTCAGAAGTAAGCAACAAATTCTGCGCCCTAACCGTATTCCAATCAGCACTAAACGTAGGACTACTCCCGCTTCCGCGCAGCCTGACTACGTGGCCAGCTCCTCGAGCTTCTGAAAGAAACGCACAATCATTATGTCATTAGGGTCTTCCGCAAGAAGGCGATTCTTGTGTTTGATATGCACGAAGTTTGAGGACTTGCCTGAGGCTTGTCGGTACTCCTCACGCAGAAATCCTTCTTCACGCAAGAGCGTACTTAAAACGCTCCAGTAACGATCTTTAAGAATCTTCCCGTAAAGGTCATCCTCCGCGCGAAGCCAATATTGTCGTATCCGGCACCCTTGCCCCAACAGTATATATATTGGGTGAGCCCGTAGCTTGCTCGACGAGACACCGGTTGAAACGGTCAAATTCACGTTTCTGCCTCGCGCTTCTAGCCACTTGGTTATCGTCTCTGCGTCAAGGACTTGCTCTCCTGAATCCAACACGAGAACGGATGGCGTAGGGAAGCTCGCCGAAAATCTTGAAGAGTCACTAGCCAGTAGCGTGAATACTTGACATTCGGAAAAAACTACTTGAGATAAATCCGCGCTTCTGCAGTTTAACTGGTTCACCACAACATTGTTCAATTGGACAGAAGCAGCTGTTCCAGTAACTACCGCGTCATCGATCTCAAAGTCAGCTACGCGAATGTCCGCCTTGCTTTGAATATTCGCCAAGCTTGCAAGCACTAGTGCGCCAGCATTTCGAATCGTGCGATCTACCGATGTATATGTATGAGGTAAGACCAGCAGACGATCAATAAAGCGATCAACCAACGTTCGGTTCTCGCTCGCAGTCTCAGAAAGCACGTCCACGAATACGCTTAGAAACTCAGTGCCAAACAAATTACGTCGAACAAACTTTGGCACTTCACCTTGAACGATAGCGTGGATCGTGACGTGAGACAGGAAGTAGTTTAAGAGGTGAGTGTGAATAAACGACCGATAGCCTTGACGCTCGTCATTCATCAAGAATGCAACTACAGAGGCACGGTTCTTTACGAGTGAGACGATTTCCGGCGGATAGCCATCACCAAGTGAAGCTTCGGCAATCCACATCAAGGCAATGGCTTCCAGCGCTTCAGTCTGAGACTCAGCCATCTCACGCGCAACTTCCAGCATGAAGTTGTTAATAAAGCGTCTGATTTCGTCAAACGACATTACTGCCTCAACCGGCCTACCGAATAGGCGTGCCTCTCGATCGGTAATGTGGTCTACGAGGAACGGGGTGAGGTAGCGCTCATGTTTTTCCTTCAATTGCTTAGGCTTGATTTCACTAAGTAACTTGAGGAACACCGGCCGTAGTGCAAATGAATCTGGCTCCAAAAGCACCGAGATACTTGGTAACTCAAAATTTGCGTCAGTCCAGTTGTATCGCTTCAGCCAGTCCTTTGCTTGTTCAGGAGTCGGTGATTCTAACGTTACTCCTGAAACGATATCCGTATGCGCTCGCAGCGCCGGGACGTCTGCGAGCAATCTGGAGCGGCCGATAAAAGTATCTCGCCCTGCCAAAATGAGGGTGCCATTGCCACGGATAGACGTTATCAATTGCCCAACCTGCGCCCATGCGAGTTCGTACCCATTCGGATCCCCGAGCTCGTCAAAGCCGTCAATTGCGATAAGGACCACGCCATATCTTGCAAGGATTGGAAGCTGGTCGTAGGTGATAGTAGAGCGGATGGTTTGCAGGCTAAAGGCCATGAGGTCTTGTATATTCGACAATACACGGCCACGGCTTTTGACGTGCAAAAGAAGCGGTTGAAAGGAATTCTTGTAAGCGGACGAGCGCTTAAAGGCGATCTGCTCAATCAATCGCGTCTTGCCTATCCCGGCTGGGCCGTCGATTAGCAATACCTCCGTCGCATCAGGTTTTCTTTCGGTACTCCCTAGGAGTGAGTCAACATCGTCAACCGAGTTGATTCGAACCTTTCGATGTGTGATGCCATTTAGAGGTATTAAAGCGCTTTCTTGTGCAGTGCCCTTTCCCAACAGTTCGGTCTGAGCATCAGCCCAGCGTCGAAGGTTGGCAAAAATTTCAGAAGACAACATTGCAGCAACAGAGCTGAAATGTTTTGTCGTGGCTCCCCAAATGGTCGTAATTTTTCCGTTGGTTTTGTCGAGAACTATTTTTAATGGGCGCCCGTCGCGCGTAAACTTCGCGACAAGTTTTTCGCCTTGTTCTGAAACTTTTGGCAGACCTTCCCCAAGATCCACGAAGGGTGCAAAGTCATTAATGATGGTTTCGCGGTTCATATTTAATCGTTCACCAGAATATTGTCCAATTTCAAGAAATTGTTTGTTGCGCGGCTTCGGAGAAGGACTACGCGAGAGCCCGTTGTCTTGATCATCGCTTCTGCAACAAATAGCGGAGGGATGAGATCGTCATCTTCTGCTACCACAAGAATCCAGTCAGAAGAAGATTGATGGGCGGAAAAGACGACGTCAGAGGCCAGCGCGGTGTCGACCATTTTTTCTTCCAGGCTTCTTTTCCCTTGCGCACGCAAGGTATTAGGTAGGTGAATGGCGAGTTTGCTATGGCTCCGTTCCGGGCAGGCTGCAAGCAAGCGGTCTCCGAAATCAACTTCGGGAGAAAAAATCACATTGGCTCTTTGTGATATTGAAGCGAAATCTGCTTCAGATATAACGCGTTGTACCGCTTTCCTGTTAGGCGTGGGCTCATACCCTTTGTGCCAGCCGTGATACAGCCGCATTGATACCGTGAAACGCTTATTCGGTTCCAGAGAAAAAAGACAGTTCGCAATACGCTTGGTGATCTTGTTGAAGACGGCACGTGCTACGCTTAACGGATCAGCTTTCTTGTCGATACGTGCTAAATGTAGTTGTGCGTTCCAGTCGATAAATGCAGTTACTTTATTGAACGCCGTAATAGGATTAGGTCGCATTTGTGATAGTTCTTTCACTGTCGCTCCGAGCCTTCAACCGCTCGCGCGGCACCGCAAGCTAGTAGGTAACGACTCTTGGAGCACGGCCCCTCAGGGTTCGATTCTTCGCTCAATCTTAGCCTATAAGGCATATCTGCCGATATGCGGATAAACCAAAAGGGAGCGGTCTACTTTTGCGGCCGAAGCGGCAGAGAGGCAAGTAGGGTATGTGATAGCTTTCGTATCAGCTGATCGCCGCTTTCCCGAGGGTTTCTTAGCCTCCACTTCGACTGGAGCTTGGCATATAGCGGACGGACTAATGCTTAAAGGCGAGAGTCGGCTCCTGAAGAAGTTCTGCCATGGATACTAGCCGTGTAACCGGTCGACTTCGTAGACATTGGAACGTTGACGCGACGAATGGCAGGGAGGCATTGCAGGGAGTTTACGCGGGATCAGCGAACGGCGTGCTTCAGGCTGTGGGCGCGACACATCGCAAGATGTCGTCGGCAAATGATTGGTGGACTCAAATCGAGCCTGTCAGAAATTTTGTGTGTGAGGCATAACATGTCGGCAAGGAGCATGTATGCCAAGCAAGACGAGCAAGAAGCAAGTGGCAGCGGCGCTGCCCAGCATCCCGAAAAAACTCATTGATCAGTTCGTCAGCGGTCCGATGAGCGCCGAGGCGGTCAATGCCGCCGCGATGGCATTCAAGAAGGCGCTGATCGAACGCGCGCTTGGCGCCGAGCTCAGTCATCACGTGGGTTACCCGCCCGGAGCGGACAAGCCCGGCGAGAGCAGCAATCACCGCAACGGCGCCACTGGCAAGACCGTGCTGACCGAAGATGGACCGTTGCGGATCGATGTGCCGCGCGACCGGGCGGGCAGTTTCGAGCCGGTGCTCATCCCGAAGCACGAGCGGCGCTTTACCGGCTTCGACGACAAGATCGTTGCCATGTACGCGCGCGGGATGACGATTCGCGAGATCCAGGGCTTTTTGGCCGAGCAGTACGGCACCGAGGTTTCGCCCGAGTTCATCAGCTCGGTCACCGAGGCGGTGATGGGTGAGGTCACCGCCTGGCAGTCGCGCCCGCTGGAACCGATGTACCCGGTGGTGTTCTTCGACGCCCTGCGGGTCAAGATTCGCGAGGACGCCGTGGTGCGCAACAAGGCGATCTACCTGGCACTCGGGGTGCTGCCCGACGGCACGCGTGACATTCTGGGTCTCTGGATCGAGAACACCGAGGGCGCCAAGTTCTGGATGAAGGTCTTCAATGACCTCAGGACGCGCGGCGTGGCCGACATCCTGATTGCGGTCACCGACGGCCTGAAGGGCATGCCCGAAGCGCTGGAGGCGGTGTTTCCGGCCACCACGCTGCAGACCTGCATCGTGCATCTGATCCGCAACAGCCTCGACTACGCGAGCGGGAAAGAGCGCAAGGCGCTGGCGGCGGCGATCCGGCCAATCTACACGGAGCCCAGTGCCGAAGCCGCGCTGGCCGAACTCGATGCGTTCGCCCAAGGCCCCTGGGGCGAGAAGTTTCCCCCCATGACCGCCGCCTGGCGCCGGGCGTGGGATCGGGTGATTCCCTTCTTCGCCTTTCCACCCCCGATCCGCCGGGTGATCTACACCACCAATGCCATCGAGAGCATCAACGCCCGGCTGCGCAAGATCATCAAGACGCGGGGGCATTTCCCCAGCGACGAGGCCGCAACCAAGCTGATCTGGCTCGCCCTGCACAACATCACCGCTGACTGGGGACGGGCGGCCAAGGACTGGAAAGCGGCGATGAACCAGTTCGCCATCCTTTACGCCGAACGCTTTGAAGCGGCGCGCGGCTAGAATGACTACCGACTTCTCCACCGAGCCGCCTGGCGGCAGCTCGGTGGAGAAGTCTCTTCAAGCCTCACACACAGAAATCCTGACACCCCCCTCAAATCGCGTAATGCCTTAGACGCCATGACCCTAAGCTGGCGAGGCGGCCACGTTATCGCGAATTAGCGGACCACCCAAGGTTTGTGCTCGTTCCCGCAACAATAATGCGCTGTAGCGGCTGTTTATCTCACCCCGCGCGTCCACTACGCTCTCTCCCACAGGGCAAACCCGACAAGAGAGAGAGGACGCAAACATGCTGGTGAACGGTAAATGGACTGAAGAATGGCAGCCGGTGCAGGAGAGTGACGCCGAGGGGCGCTTCATTCGTCAGCATTCGGGGTTTCGCGATCGGATCGGCGCGGACAGCGCGAAAGGCTTCGCCGCCGAAGCGGGGCGCTACCTGCTTTACGTCGCGTACATCTGCCCGTGGGCTTCGCGGACGCTGATCGCGCTGCGACTGAAGGGACTCGAGAATGCGATCGACGTGTGCGTTGTCGACCCGCGCCTCGGCGATCAGGGCTGGGCCTTCACCGGTCGCGACGGCAGCGACCTCGACCGCGTCAACGGCGCGAGCCACCTGCACGAGATCTATACGCTCGCGGACCCGACCTACAGCGGACGCGCGACGGTGCCGGTGCTGTGGGACAAGAAGACGCGGACGATCGTCAATAACGAGTCCGCGGACATCGTCCGCATCTTCGACAAGGACTTCGGCGCACTGGCGACCGGCGACGTCGACCTTCGGCCCGGGGGGCTGGAGGACGAGATCGACGCGGTAAACGACCGCCTGTACGACGGATTCAACAACGGCGTGTATCGCGCGGGTTTCGCGACGACGCAGAACGCTTACGAGGAAGCCGTCGCGGACGTGTTCGCGGCGCTCGACTGGATGGAAGCGCGCCTCGCGCGCGCGGACTGGCTCGTGGCCGACCGGCTCACCGAAGCCGACATTCGCGCCTTCGTCACGCTGGTGCGCTTCGATCTCGCGTACCACGGCCTGTTCAAGTGCAACCTGCGGCCGCTTTCGGCCTACCCCGCGGTGTGCGCGTACCTCGTGCGCCTGCTCGCGATCCCGGCGTTCGCCGCGAGCGTCCGTCCGGACCACATCAAGGCGGGTTACTACTCGGTCAAGGCGCTGAACCCGACCGGCATCGTGCCGCTCGGGCCGGACCTCGACTATCTGGCGCCGCTGCTCGCGGTGCGACGGGGGTCGTGCACGGCGACGTCGTGACGGGGAGCTCGCACGGTCGGGCGCTCCAAAAACAGTCTTACAAATGAGCCATGCGCGGCGGTCTCCGGCGACTGCCGCCGGGACGTTGACCACTGACAAGGAGGTCAATCATGGCTCGCTTACTGACCGCATTCCTCGTCGCCGGCCTGTTGGGCGGCTGTGTCGTGCATCCGATCGACTATGACGGCCACCGTCACCACGATCGACACTGGGGCGAACACCATGACCGCGGCGACCGGCACTGGGGCGACCGCGATCATCGCCCTTGGGGCGACCGGGGCGGTTACCGTTACCGCGAACGCCGCTGACGGCGGAAGCGGCGGGTGGCTGATGGCGAATTCGGGACTGCCGCTTGCGGCTCACGCCGCCGCGGCGACGGCCGCCCAGAAGTCCTCGCCGGCTTGGCCGAGCGGCGCGCGGTCGCGGTAGAGCCGCACTTCCATCGGAATGCTCCACTCGCGCGCGCCCGCCTCGACGAGCCGGCCGGCTGCGACGTCGTCGGCGACGAGGCTGTCCGGCAGCCACGCGATGCCGCGCCCGTCGAGCGCCATCGTGCGCAGCACCGACGACAGGTGCGCGGTGAAGGCGCTGTGCGCCGGCAGCCGTGCGAGCTTGGGGCCGAGCACCTCGTGCAGCAGCCGGTCCATGCCGGATTCCGGGCTGTAGCTCAGCAGCGTCACCGGCTGTTCCGCACCGTCGGCGACGAGCGCGTGACGCGGGCGGCCATCGGCATCGGGCGCCGACACCGGCACCAGCCGGTCCGCACCGACCACTAGCGACGGATAGCCCTGCGCCTGCAGCGCGCCCGGGACTTGCGGGTGGGCGTGGCTCAGCACGAACTGCACTTCGCCGTGCAGCAGCATCGCCTCGCAGCGCTGCAGCACGTCGGAGACGAGGCGCACCGGCCCCATCGCGATCCGCGACTCGATCGCGCGCAGCCAGCCCGGCAGAAACGTGAAGGACAGCGCGTGCGTCGCCGCGAAGCGCAGGGTCGCCGACTGGCTTTCGGCCACGGCGCGGGCTTCGACCGGCACCCGCGCGACGCGCGCGAGCAGATCCTCCGCGGTGCCGCGGAACCATTCGCCCGCCTCGGTGAGCCGCGCCGGCTGGCCCGACCGGTCGAAGAGCTCGGTGCCGACCTATTCCTCGAGCGCGCGGATGCGCCGGCTGAATGCCGGCTGCGTCATGTGCCGCTCGTCGGCGGCGCGCGAGAAATTGCCGCTCGCGGCGAGCGCGAGGAAGTCGTCGAGACAGGACAGGTTCATCGGCGTCATCGGCGATGCCTTCAGCGCATGAAAAGCGAAAAAATCGGCATTGGCGCGGCCAAGCGGACGCGCGGATGATCCGCATCGAACCTCTCGCAGCCCCTCAGGAGCCCCAATGAAGATCGTCGACATCCGCGAAAAGACCGTTCCGATCAGCTCTCCGATCCGCAACGCCTACATCGACTTCAGCAAAATGACGCTGAGCCTCGTCGCCGTCATCACCGACGTGATCCGCGACGGCAAGCCGGTCGTCGGCTACGGCTTCAATTCGAACGGCCGCTACGGCCAGGGCACCTTGATGCGCGAGCGCTTCATCCCGCGCGTGCTGGAGGCTAAACCGGAATCGCTGCTCGACGCCAGCGGCCGCAACCTCGACCCGCACAAGGTCTGGGCGACGATGTTCACGAACGAGAAGCCCGGCGGCCACGGCGAGCGCTCGGTCGCGATCGGCACGATCGACATGGCGGTGTGGGACGCGGTCGCGAAGATCGAAGGCAAGCCCCTGTTCCAGCTTCTCGCCGAGCGCTACGGCAACGGCCAGCCGGATCGCAGGATCTTCGTCTACGCCGCCGGCGGCTATTACTACCCGGGGCAGGACCACGAGAAGCTCAAGGACGAGATGCGCAGCTACATCGACCGCGGCTACACGGTCGTCAAGAAGAAGATCGGCGGCGCGTCGCTCGACGAGGACCTGCGCCGCATCGACGCGATCCTCAGCGTGCTGCAGGACGGCCAGAAGCTCGCCGTCGACGCCAACGGCCGCTTCGACCTCGACACCGCGATCCAGTATGCGAAGGCGCTGTCGCAGTACGACCTCTTCTGGTACGAGGAAGCGGGCGACCCGCTCGACTTCGAGCTGCAGGCGACGCTGCGCAACTACTACAAGAACCCGATGGCGACCGGTGAGGACCTTTTCTCGATGCAGGACGCGCGCAACCTGATCCGCTACGGCGGCATGCGCCCGGACCGCGACTGGCTGCAGTTCGACTGCGCGCTGAGCTACGGCCTCGTCGAATACCTGCGCACGCTCGACATGCTGAAGGAGCACGGCTGGTCCGCGAGCCGCTGCATCCCGCACGGCGGCCACCAGATGTCGCTGAACATCGCAGCGGGCCTCGGCCTCGGCGGCAATGAGAGCTACCCGGATCTCTTCCAGCCTTTCGGCGGCTTCCCCGACGGCGTGAAAGTCGACAACGGCTACGTCACGCTGCCCGACCTGCCGGGCATCGGCTTCGAAGGCAAGGCCGACCTGTATCGCGAGATGCAGGCACTGTCGGCCTGACGCGAGTGCGGCCGTGCGCCCGGTGCGTCCCGCCGGCGGGGGACGGCCGCAGGAGGCCGCGCGAGCCGCGGAAAATGGGGGACAGCCTCCGTTTTTCTGAAAAAAAGAACGGCGGGATGCGTAAATTCTGGGAAGATTCACGAGTATCTCCCCTCCCGGTCAGGTCCCCTCATGCGGCTCTGGTCGTTGCATCCAAAGTATCTCGACCCGCAAGGTCTGGTCGCGCTGTGGCGGGAAGCGCTTCTCGCCCGCGCCGTGCTGCGCGGCGAGACGAAGGGCTACCGCAATCATCCGCAGCTGGAGCGCTTCCGCAGCCAGGCGGACCCGGTCTCGGCGATCGGCGCGTATCTCGCAGCGGTGTACAGCGAGGCCGTCGCGCGCGGCTACTCGTTCGACCGGAGCAAGATCGGCAGCGTCGACGCGGGCGTGCAACTGCCGGTCACGGACGGGCAGATCGCATACGAGTGGCGACACCTGCTGCACAAGCTCGCGACACGCAATCCCGCGCTCTATGAGCAGTGGCGCAGTTGCGATGAGCCGGAATGCCACCCTCTCTTCGTTGTCCGTCCGGGGCAAATCGAGCCTTGGGAGCGGCCGCTCGACGCTTCAGGGGCACGCCCCGCGAAGTGACCCCGACGATCCGGAGCGGCGTCGGTCGCGAGCGGTGTGCTCATGAGCGCGCTCCTGCCGGCGTGGGCCGCTTCTCCCCGCGGATTTCGATCTCGCACTGGCTGAGCATGATTGCGTCGGCGAGCGCCCACAGCACGTCGAGCTTGAACTGCAGGATTTCCAACGCGCGCTCCTGCAGCGCGCGGCTGCGGCTGAAGTAGTCGAGCGTGAAGCGCAGCCCGTGGGCGACGTCGCGCCGCGCCTGCGTCAGGCGGTTGCGGAAATATTGCAGGCCGGCCGGATCGACCCACGGATATTGATCGGGCCAGGTGTCGATGCGTTGCTGATGGATGTGCGGCGCGAAGAGCTCCGTCAGGCTCGACGCGATCGCTTCCTGCCACGGGCGCTGGCGCGCGAAGTTGACGTACGCGTCGACCGCGAAGCGCGCGGCCGGCACGACGTGGCGCAGCGATGTAACGTCGTCGCGCGTGAGCCCGACCGCCTCGCCGAGGCGGATCCACGCCTCGATGCCGCCCGGGTCCTTGATGCTCCCGATCTCGTAGCCGTCGTGGTCGAGGATGCGCTGGATCCACTCGCGGCGGATCTCGCGGTCCGGGCAGTTCGACAGGATCGCGGCGTCCTTCACCGGGATCGCGATCTGGTAATAGAAACGGTTGGCGACCCAGCCTTGCAGCTGCGCGCGAGTGAGCTTTCCTTCAGCCATCATCACGTGGAACGGGTGATGGATGTGGTAGCTCGCGCTCTTGCCGCGCAGGCGGGCCTCGAATTCCTCGCGGCTCAGCGGCGGCGCATCTGCCGTAAAGGCGCGCGCAGCGGCGTCCTCGATGGCGACGTCGAAATCCATGATGTTCTCTCCTTCCAGCGGAACCGGACCTTGGCGGGGCGCGTGTTCAGAACGACAGCTCCATGCCGTCGTACGCGACCTCGATGCCGTGCGCGGCGAGTTCCGCACGCTCGCGGCTTTCCTCGTCGAGGATCGGGTTCGTGTTGTTGATGTGGATCAGCACCTTGCGCGTCGTCGCGGGCAGGCGGTCGAGCCATTCGATCATCCCGCCCGGGCCGGACTGCGGCAGGTGCCCCATCGCGCGCGAGGTCTTCTGCGCCGCGCCGAGCCGGATCATCTCGTCGTCGGTCCACAAGGTGCCGTCGACGAGCACGCAATCGGCCGCCTGCATCGCCGTCCAGACGTGCTTCTCCATCTCGCCGAGGCCCGGCGCGTAGAACGCCTTCCGGCCGCTCTTCGCATCGACGAGCGTCACGCCGATGTTGTCGCCTGGACGGGGCTGGTCGCGATGGGGCGAGTACGGCGGGGCGTTGCTCGTCAGCGGCAGCGCCTCGAACGCGAGGCCCGCGGCGCCGTCGATGTCGAATCGTCCCCCGAGCGGCACCTCGCGCCAGTCGATGCCGCAGTAATGACCGAGCACGCCGAAAAGCGGGTTGCCGGCCGACAGGTCGTCCCGCACCTCGACCGTGCACCACAGCGGGTGCGGCGAGCGGTGCTCGCGCAGCATCAGGAGCCCCGTCGTGTGGTCGATCTGCGCGTCGATCAGCACGATCGCGCGGATCGCCGTGTCGCGCAGCGCGCGAGCCGGCTGCAACGCGGGAAAGCTGCGGATCTGCTGCAGCACGTCGGGCGATGCGTTGAACAGCACCCAGTTCTCGTCGTCGCCGCTGACCGCGATCGACGACTGCGTCCGCGCCTGCGCGCGCACGGTTCCGCGCCGCAGTCCGTCACAATTGCGGCAGTTGCAGTTCCACTGCGGGAATCCGCCTCCCGCCGCCGAGCCGAGCACCCTGATCTTCACCTCCTGCCTCCTTGCGAAGCGACCGCGGCGTCTTGCCGGTCTGGAAGACAGGATGCCCTGCGCGCTCCCCGACGCAGATCGCAAAGGCGGCGAATTTCGCCTAGCGATTTGCATGAGATACGGGCCGGCGCTTCTGCACTCCGCCGCCGACGGCCGCTGGCGCGGGGATTGCGCTAGGATCCTGCGCATGCCGGCCATTCCTCAGTCCGCTCGCACGCCCTCGCCGCCATTCCCGTCGATCGAACCCTGGCGACGCGGCTGGCTCCCTGTCGGCGACGGCCATGCCATCTACTTCGAGCAGTGCGGCAATCCGCAGGGCCGGCCGCTGGTCGTGCTGCACGGCGGCCCCGGCAGCGGGTGTTCGCCGCGCATGCGGCAGCTGTTCGACCCCGCGCGCTTTTGCATCGTGCTCTTCGACCAGCGCGGCTGCGGACGCAGTACGCCGCGCGGGGAACGCGCGCACAACACGACCGCCGATCTGGTCGCCGACATCGAGCGGCTGCGATGCCATCTCGGCGTCGCGCGCTGGCTCGTCACCGGTGGCTCATGGGGCGCCGCGCTCGCCGTCGCGTACGCCGCGACGCACCGGGAAGCGTGTGTCGGCGCGATCCTGCGCGGCATCTTCCTGACCGGTCCTGCGGATCTCGACTGGTTCTTCGGCGGCGCCGCCGGCCTGTTCCCGCAAGCGTGGCAGGCATTCGACCGGCACGTGCCCGGCGGCCACGATCGCGCGCTCGCGGATCGCCTGTTCCACGCCGTGCTCGGAGACGACGAGAGGGTCGCAGCCGAAGCGGTGCGCCGCTGGATGCAATGGGAGGCAACGCTCGACGGCGGCTCCCCGGTCCCGTTGCCGCCGTTTCCGGACCCGGACGCGCAGGCGGCGCTCCTCGCGAAATACCGGGTCCAGGCGCATTACCTGCGCCGGCAGTGTTTCCTCGGCGAGCCGCGCGTCCTCGAACTCGCCGCGACGCTCGACACCCTGCCGGTTGCGATCCTTCACGGCGCCGACGACCTCGTCTGCCGCGTCGACAATGCCCGCCGCCTGCATCGCGCGGTGCCGCACGCCCGGCTGCATATCGTCGCGAGCGCGGGGCACAATCCATTCGTGGCGCCGATGCTGCGGGCGATCGTCGACGTGGCGGGCGACCTGGCGTTCGACGCAAAAACGGGTTCCGAAAACCGGGCGTGACCGGGGGCGAAAACGGGGTCGCGCGCCAATTGCCCTTCAAGCGTCGTCGGGGAAAGCGGGGTTAAATGCCGTTTTCAGAATCCCTGCGCCCCCCGGCCGCGAGTAGAAAATCGGGAGCAGAGTCGAATTGCGCTCGACGTGTTCTCTCGGTCGGAACCCCCCCCGTTCCCTTAAAACGACGCTACGCAGGCTGGTTTTCCCTTTCCACGTCCGCGAGGAAATCCTCCGCCCTCAGCTGTTCGGCCTGTTCGAGCCACACCGGGTAATGCGTGCGGAAATCCGCGGCGAGCTGCGGCAGCGGCACGTCGGGGTAGTGCCCGCGCTGGTGCACGTATTCCATGTGCTGATTCCCGCTGCGGTCGAAGGCGTGATAGATCGAGTCGCTGCGACCGTCGAATTCCAGCGGCAGCAAGCCGAAGCGCTCGCACAGGGCGAGGTTGAAGGCGGGCGTGGCCTTGTGCCAGGCGCCGTCGATGAGGATTTCGGTGTAGCCGTGCCAGCGGTACAGATCCGATCCGAAGGTCTGACGCATGCGTTCGGTGCTGAGGTGGTTGCGCACGTCGGCGTAACCGGGGCGCGCCGCAATGCCCACTGCGCGGCAAGCGGCGGCCAACAGCGTCGCTTTCGGCACGCACCAGCCCGCGCCGGTGGCAATGACGCTGCTCGCCTTCATCCCGGTTTCCGACAGGTCGATGCGATAGGGATCGTAGCGGAAGCCGTCGCGGACGGCGTAGTACAGGGACACCGCGCGCTCGCGGACGTCGTTGCCGCGACAGTGCTTTTGCGCGAAGGCAAGGACTTCGGGGTGGTCGCTGTCGATCAGTGCGGTCGCTGACAGGTACGGATCGGTCATCGGCGTGCTCCGTAAGGCAAAGAATTTGAGGAAATATTCCCGAGCGACCATAGCACGGAAAACCGGCGCTCATGAAGGGCGGTGCGGGGGAGGGCAACCGCAGCAACCGCGGCCACACTGGGGTGGCAGACCTTGTTTTCCTCCGGCTTGCCCGCTATGTGCCCGTTCCATGCATCCGGACAAAAGGCGAACGGGATTGGGCTAAACTCTCGCCCGACCCCGCGTGCGCGGGACAACCTCATGACTGGAGCTCGGGACATGTTCGATCAGGAAGACGGCGAACTCAACGTCGTCATCGGTGTACTCTTCGGCGTCATAGCGCTTGTGATCGCGCTGGTCATCGGAATTGCAACCTGGAAGCTGGGCGCGGCCAATGCGGAGCCGATCGCGGCAACGCCGGCGGCCGAATTCACCGAAGTCGCGGAGGTCGGCGAGCCGCTGGTGAAGTTCTATTTCGGGGTCGGAGAAACCGCGATGTCCGCGAACGCGTCCGCCGACCTGGAGACCGTCGTCGCCGCAGTGGAGGCTGCGCCGGAGAAGAAGGTGCTGCTGTCGGGCTTCCACGACGAGACCGGTGGCGCCGCGGTGAATGCCGAAGTGTCGAAGAACCGCGCGCTGTCGGTGCGCGAGGCGCTGCTCGAGGCAGGGGTGCCCGCCGAGCGCGTGCTGCTGCGCCGTCCGGCGGTTACTTTGGGCGGTGGCGATGCCGCCGAGGCGCGTCGCGTCGAGGTGCGCGTGCAGTAAGCGGAACCCGTTTCGCGACACACGAATCAGCCGGGGCTCCCCGGCTTTTTTTCGTCGATCGCGCGTCGGGGGGAAGGGCGCGATGAACGCCGCGGTCTGCACAAACGATCTCTTTGCGAACCCTGCGCGCGTACAGTACGGTGGTTCGTAACCCGCATGCTGCGCATCCGTCGCATCTTCCGCCATGATCGCCCGCAAATACCTCTACCTCCTCGCCCTTGCGCGCGAACGGCATTTCGCCAAGGCGGCGGCGAGCTGTCACGTGTCGCCGTCGACGCTGTCGGCGGCGATCCGCGATCTCGAGGACGAACTCGGCGTCGCGCTGGTCGTGCGCGGCCAGCGCTTCGCGGGGCTGACCGCGGAGGGCGAGTGCGTCGTCGCACATGCCCAGCGCGTCGCGGTCGGGGCGGACGATCTGCGGCACGAGCTCGGGATGCTGCGCGACGGGCTGCGCGGGCCGTTGCGGATCGGCGTGATCCCGACCGCGCTGCCGGTCGTCGCGTCGCTGACGGGAGCGTTCGCCGACGCGCATCCGGCGGTCGCGATCGAGGTGCGCTCCGCGAGCACGCAGGCGATCCTGACGGGGCTGCGCGGCTTCGAACTCGACGCGGGGGTCGTCTATGCGCAGTCGGCCGACGCGGCGGACCTGCAGTATTCCTCGCTGTGGCGCGAGAAGCTCGTCTACGTTACCGCCGAGTCGGCGCCGGCCGCGGGCGACGAGATCGAATGGGCGACGGCCGCGCGCCGGCCGCTGTGCCTGCTGTCGCGCGACATGCAGAACCGCCAGACGATCGACCGCGTGTTCGACGGCCTCGAATGCACGCCGCACGTGAGCCTTGAGACGAACTCGATCCTGAGCCTGCTGGCGCACGTGCGCACCGGGCGCTGGGCGACGATTTTGCCGCGCAGCGTGCTCGGACTCGTCGGCACGCCGAACGGCCTGCGCGCATTGCCGCTCGTGAAGCCTTCGGTCGCGTGGGAGACCGGCCTCGTGACCTTGCGGCGCGAGCCGAATTCACCGCTCGTCGACGCGCTGCTCGCCGCGGCGCGCACGCTGCCCGGTTACGCGTCGGGCACGTAGGAATCGTCTCCGGCCCGAGCGCGGCGGGGCAGTGTCCGGCTGGCGCCGTGGGTCGTCGAACCGGCGCGGGTGACGTTCGGAAAAAGCGAACGGACCTTCGGCAGATTCCGCTTTGCGCACGCCGCGGTCCGCACTATCGTTCAGCTCCATCGCCGCGGTCTGTGCTCGCGGCCCTCTTTTCGCGGGAATCCCACTATGCGAAGAAATCCCGACCGCGGCCGCGTGCGCGCACCGCTCCCCGAATCGGCCCATGCGGCTGCCGCCGCGGCGCTCGCCGCGGACCTCGAAGCCGGCAGCGCGCCGCGCGCCGACCGGCTGATCGAATACCTGCACCGCCTGCAGGACGCGCAGGGCGCGCTGCACGCGGACCACCTCGCCGCGCTCGCCGAAGCGCTGAAGCTCGCGCGCGCCGAAGTGTTCGAAGTCGCGACCTTCTACCACCATTTCGACTTCGTGCCGACCGGCGGTGAAGCGCCGCCCGCGCTGACGGTGCGCGTCTGCGACTCGCTGGGCTGTGCGATCGCGGGCGGCGCCGAACTCGCGGCGTCGCTCGCGGGCCGGCTCGGTGCCGACGTGCGGGTGCAGCGCGTGCCGTGCGTCGGCCGCTGCGACAGCGCGCCCGTCGCGGTCGTCGGCCAGAAGCCGGTGCTGAACGCCGACGTCGACAAAGTCGTGGCCGTCGTCGCCAGCGGTGAGCGTGACGAGGCGCTGCCGGACGCGATCCGCTTCGACGCGTACCGCGCGGCGGGCGGCTACCGGCTGTGGGAAGCGGTGAGGAGCGGCGAGCGCGACCCCGAGGCTATCGTCGCCGCGCTCGACGCTGCGGGCCTGCGCGGCCTCGGCGGCGCGGGCTTCCCGGCGGCGCGCAAATGGCGCACCGTCGCCGCGCAGCCGGCGCCGCGCAACATGGCGGTCAATATCGACGAAGGCGAGCCCGGCACGTTCAAGGACCGGCACTACCTCGCGACCGACCCGCACCGCTTCATCGAAGGCATGCTGATCGCGGCGCGCGTCGTCGGCGTTGCTGGCATCTGGATCTACATCCGCGACGAATACCCGGCGCTGCGGCGCCTCCTCGCCGAGGAGCTCGACCGCGTGCGCGCCGAATGGCCGGACGTGCCGCCGTTCGAGCTGCGCCGTGGCGCCGGCGCGTACGTGTGCGGCGAGGAATCGGCGATGATCGAGTCGATCGAAGGCAAGCGCGGGATGCCGCGGCTGCGCCCGCCCTACGTCGCCGAAGTCGGTCTCTTCGGGCGGCCGACGCTCGAGCACAACCTCGAGACGCTGTGGTGGGTGCGGGACATCATCGAGCGCGGCGCCGACTGGTTCGCGAGCTTCGGGCGCAACGGCCGCAAGGGCTTGCGCAGCTTCTCGGTCAGCGGCCGCGTCGCGAAGCCCGGCGTCGTCGTCACCGACGCGGGCATCACGCTGCGCGAACTCATCATTGAGCACTGCGGCGGCATGCTGCCCGGCCACGAGCTGTACGGCTATTTCCCCGGCGGCGCGTCGGGCGGCATCTTGCCTGCAAGCCTTGCCGACGTGCCGCTCGACTTCGACACGCTCGCGCCGCACGGCTGCTTCATCGGCTCGGCGGCGATCGTCGTGTTCTCGCAGCACGACCGCGCACGCGTGCTCGCCGAGAACGCGATGGCGTTCTTCGCGCACGAATCCTGCGGCCAATGCACGCCGTGCCGCGTCGGCACCGCAAAGGCGGTCGAGTTGATGAAAGCGCCGGAGTGGAACGCCGGACTGCTGAGCGAACTCGGAAAGACGATGATGGACGCGTCGATCTGCGGCCTCGGCCAGGCCGCGCCGAACCCGATGCAATCGGTGCTGCGCTTTTTTGCGCATGAAGTCGGCGCGCCGACGACCGAGTCCGCCGTGAAGGAGCAAACCGCATGAACGCCGCCGACCTGATCCGCTTCGAGCTCGACGGCCGCGAAATTCCGGCCGTCCCCGGCGAGTCGATCCTGCAAGCCGCGCAACGTGCCGGCGTCGACATCCCGCACCTCTGTTACACCGAGGGCATGCGCGCCGACGGCAACTGCCGGGCGTGCGTCGTCGAGATCGACGGCGAGCGCGTGCTCGCGCCGTCGTGCTGTCGCGCGCCGAAACCGGGCATGAAGGTGAAGGCCGAGAGCGAACGCGCGCGCGCGTCGCAGCGCATGGTGCTGGAACTGGTGCGCGCGGATGTCCCGTCCGACGCCGAGAAGCCCGACTCCGAGCTCGCGCACTGGTGCGACGAACTCGGCATCGCGAAATCCCGCTTCGCGCCCCGCGACAACCCCGCGCCCGACCGCAGCCACCCCGGCATCGCGGTGAACCTCGCCGCGTGCATCCAGTGCACGCGCTGCGTACGCGCGTGCCGCGAGGAGCAGGTGAACGACGTCATCGGCCTCGCGCGCCGCGGCGCCGACACCGCGATCGTGTTCGACTTCGCGGACCCGATGGGGACGTCGACCTGCGTCGGCTGCGGCGAGTGCGTGCAGGCCTGCCCGACCGGCGCGCTGCTGCCGGCGGCGCTCGCGGATTTCTACGCTGCCGAAGCGGTGCCGGGCGAGACGGCCGGGACGCCGGTCGAAGTCGGGAGAGGCGCGGCAACCGAAAGCGAGCCGAGCCCCGTGGCCGCCTCCGGCCTGCGCCCGATCGAGTCGCTGTGCCCGTACTGCGGCGTCGGCTGTCAGGTCGCGTACCAGGTCGCCGGCGACGGCGCGGCGGCGAAGATCATCCACGTCGAAGGCCGCGACGGACCGGCGAACGCCGGGCGGCTGTGCGTCAAGGGGCGCTACGGCTTCGGCTATCCGCAGCACCGGCACCGTCTGACGAAGCCGCTGATCCGCAAGCCGGGCATCCCGAAAGCCGTCGACCTCGACCCGTCGAATCCGCTCGCGGCGTTCCGCGAGGCGACTTGGGACGAGGCGTTGGACTTCGCCGCGGCCGGGCTCGCGCGCGTCAAGGCGCAGCACGGTCCGCACGCGCTCGCCGGCTTCGGCTCGGCGAAAGGCAGCAACGAGGAGGCTTACCTCTTCCAGAAGCTCGTCCGCGCGGGCTTCGGCACGCACAACGTCGACCACTGCACGCGGCTGTGCCACGCGTCGTCGGTCGCGGCACTCCTCGAAGGCATCGGGTCGGGCGCGGTGTCGAACCCGGTGCGCGACGTCGAGGTCGCCGACGTCATCGTCGTGATCGGCGCGAACCCGGCGTCGAACCATCCGGTCGCCGCGGCGTTCATGAAGAATGCGGCCGAGCGTGGCGCGAAGCTCGTGCTGATGGACCCGCGCGCGACGCCGCTCGCGCGCCACGCCTACCGCTTCCTGCAGTTCCGCCCCGACGCCGATGTCACGCTGCTGCTGTCGCTCGCGTGCGTGATCATCGAGGAAGGGCTCACCGACGACGCCTTCATCGCCGCGCGCACGAGCGGCTTCGACGCGTTCCGCGATGCGGCGCTCGCGTTCCCGCCGGAGCGCGTCGAAGCGATCACCGGCATTCCCGCCGCCACCGCGCGCGAAGTCGCCCGTCTCTATGCGAAGGGCCCCAACAGCATGATCTTCTGGGGCATGGGCGTGTCGCAGCACGTGCACGGCACCGACAACTCGCGCTGCCTGATCGCGCTCGCGCTGATGACCGGCCAGATCGGTCGCCGCGGCACGGGCTTGCACCCGCTGCGCGGGCAGAACAACGTGCAGGGCGCATCCGACGCGGGCCTGATCCCGATGATGTTCCCGGACTACCAGCACGTCGCCGACCCCACCGTGCGTGCGAAGTTCGAGGCGCTGTGGGGAACGAAACTCGCCGACAAGCCCGGTCTGACGGTCGTCGAGATCATGGACGCGGCGCTCGCCGGTGACATCCGCGGCATGTTCATCGAAGGCGAGAACCCGGCGATGTCCGACCCCGACCTCGCGCACGCGCGCGCCGCGCTCGGCGGCCTCGAGCACCTCGTCGTGCAGGACCTTTTCCTCACCGAGACCGCGATGCTCGCCGACGTGATCCTGCCGGCGTCGAGCCTGATGGAGAAGACCGGCAGCTTCACGAACACCGACCGTCTCGTGCAGCTCTCGCAGCCGGTGCTGCCGCTGCCCGGCGACGCTCGGCCGGACTGGTGGATCATCCAGCAGGTCGCGCAGCGCCTCGGTTTGACGTGGAATTACGCCGGACCGCACGAGATCTTCGACGAACTGCGCCGCGCGCTGCCGAGTTACGCCGGCATCACGTGGGCGCAGCTCCAAGCCGAGCGCGCGGTCGTCGCGCCGAAGTTCACCGAGGACGGGCCGTCGTATCCGGTGCTGTTCGAGGACCGCTTCCCGACGCCCGACGGCCGCGCGCGCTTCGTCGCGGTCGCGCCGCTGCCGGCCGCCGAGCTGCCCGACGCGGATTACCCGCTCGTGCTGATCACCGGCCGCGTGCTCGAACACTGGCACACCGGCTCGATGACGCGCCGCGCCGACGTGCTCGATGCGCTCGAACCGCTGCCGTGGTGCTCGGTGCATCCGGACGACCTCGCGGCGCTGGGCCTCGTGTCCGGCGCGCGCGTGCGGCTCGAAACCCGCCGCGGCGCGATCGCGCTGGAAGCCCGCGCCGACACCGTCGTGCAGCGCGGCTCAGTGTTCATGCCGTTCTGCTACGTCGAAGCGGCCGCTAACCTGCTGACGCAGCCGGCGCTCGATCCGTTCGGCAAGATCCCGGAGTTCAAGTTCTGCGCGGTGCGCCTGGGCGTGGAGGCGCCCATCGAGGTTGCACCGACGCCGGCCTGAACCGGGCTGCGTTCGATCCCGGATAGCCGCCGGCAACCGACGGCTATCTGCGCGCATTTCGTGCGATCATGCGCGCTTTCGATCGCAGCCGAAGCACACTCTTCCCGCAATGACTACCGAAACCCGTTCCGCGGCACAGCCCGAGCAACCGGCGCCCCTGGCCGCCGCGCAAGATCCGACAGTCGAACCGAAGGCGCAGCAAGCCGACGCCGCCGCCCAGACGGGAGGCGAGCCGGCCGCGAACGAGCAGACCGCCGGGACCCCCGCGGCGAAGAAGTCGCAGATCGACGCCCGCGGCCTGCTCGCGAAGCTGCAGGAAGTCTCGCCGACCTTCCGCGAAGTCAGGCCGCTCGCGCTGCGCATCGACAAGGCGATCGCCGCGCGCTTCCCCGACGTCGACCGCAAGGTGATCCGAAGCGCGATGCGCCAGCACACCGCTTCGACGCGCTACCTGAAGGCGATGGAGAAGGCGACCGAGCGCTTCGACCTCGACGGCAAGATCGACGGCGAAGTCACCGCCGAGCAGCGCGAGCATGCGAAGCAGACGCTGAAGGAGCGCTTCGCCGACGTCGCGAAACGCAAGAAGGCCGCGCTCGAACAGGAAAAGGCCCAGCGCGCCGCCGAGGAAGCCGAGCGCCGCAAGGCCGAGAAGCTGCAACAGCTGCTCGGGAAGTTCTCGAAAGGCTGAGCCGCGCTTGACGGGGCTCGCGGTGGCGGCAGCCTCGCGACCGCCGGCAGCGCACAGCGCCCCCAAGTGCGGTTCGTCGCGGCACCGGCCTCGTGCCGGAACGGCGGCCTCTCTTTCAGTTGGGCGGCGGTGAAAGCAGCTTCGCCGCCCGCTCCGACAGCACCAGGATCAGCTTCACGCTCGCGCGCGTCGCGCCGACGAAGAGCTTGCGCACGGTCAGCTCGTCGAGCGCGTCGAAGTCGATCTCGGTAAAGATCACGCACGGCGCGGACTGCCCCTTGAAGCGGTAGACCGAGTCGATCAGCACGTCGCCGTCCGAATATTCCGCGTTGCCGAGCAGGTCGTAGCGGCCGGTGAAAGCTTTCAGCCGGTGCGCGCCGAGCCGCGCGGAGCCGGTGAACCGCGAATGCTCGCGGCCGCGCAACGTCAGCGTCGCGATCATCTCGCGCCGGAATCCGAGTCCGATCGCGCGGGTGATCGCGCGCTTGGTCTGCTCGACGAGTTCCTCGGGGTTCTTCCAGACCAGCATTTCCACGTCGCCGCCGCTGACCGGGCTGCCGGCTTCGAGCGGTTTCGGCAGCGGCAGCAGCCGGTTCAGCGCCGCGACGATCTCCGACGGGCTGCGGTAGTTGCGCCCGCTCGTGAGGCGCACCCAGCCCGGCAGTGCGACCGGCGCACGGCCGTAGAGATTCTGCATCGGGTCTTCGAGCCACCACGCGCGCCCGGCCGGTCGCAGCAGCCGCAGCAGCGCGTCGCGCCAGTCTTCGCGGAAGTCCTGGCCTTCGTCGACGATCAACTCGTCGAAGCGCCAGTCGTCGCCGGGTTCGAGTTCGCGGAACGCCGCTTCGAGGCGCGCGAACGCGTCCGGCTGCGCGAAATCGGGCCGTTCGCTGCGGGCGCGCACGATCCGGTCGCACAACTGATGATAGGTCGCGACTTCGCCGCCGGCCGGCGCGAGCAGCGCGATGCGGTCGGCGAGCGGGCGGTTGTAGCAGACGTACAGCGGGCGGCGCCCGGCGGCGAGCGCGTCGCGGAACACCGCCAGCGCGAGCTGCGTCTTGCCGCTGCCGGCGGTTCCGGTGACGCGCAGGCGGAAGGGTTCCACCTCGATGCGCCGCGCCCATTCCGCGAGGCCGCCGGCGAGCCGCGTGTAGAGCGCGTCGGCCTGCCCGACGACGGCGCCGACGTCCGGGACGAGTTCGAAGCGGTCGGCGAGGAAGCGGTGGACGCCGTCGAGGAGGACTGCGTCGCGCGCGTCGCCGCGCAGCAGGCTCTGCCCGATCGTCGGCAGATGTTCGCGCTTGGTCGCGTCGACGATCCGCGAGGGGTCGATGCCGGCGCTGCCCGGCTGGCGCACAAGGTAGTCGGGGCAGTAGAGAAGCGCGTCGACGTCCGCGTCGCGCCGCTCCAGGAACGCGGCGAGCCGTTCGCGCAACTGCGCGGCGCTGCGGGCGATCTGCACGCCGACGGTCTCTTTCGCGTTCGCCGGGGAGCGCACGAGGCCTTCCGGCGTCTCGTCGAGGAAGCCGGATTTCTGCTCGATCAGCAGCAGCCGGCCGGTCGGCCCGACGACGACGAAATCGATCTCACCGAAGAGCCGGTGCCCGCCCTCGACGCGGGTCCAATGCACGCCGTGATAGACCGCGTAATCGTCGGGCAGGCCGGCGGCGAGCGTCGCGAGTGTTTCGAGTTCGCGCGCGAGCGCGCCGCTCGCCGGCACCTGCCGCCATCCTTCGGGGTGAATCCGTGCCATCGCCGGCCGCTCGCGGGAAATCGGGATCGGCGCATGGTAGTGAAGCGGCGCGCAAATACAAACCTGTGCGCGGCGCCTGTCGCGGGACCCGGCCGCCCGTCGCCTTTCAAACCCGCGCCGCCGGCCCTATCTTGAAAGTGGCATGATTCGCGGATCCCGGCCTCGCGTTCGGGGCGGAGCGGGAGATTCGACGATATGGAATTCAGGGATTACTACGAGGTGCTCGGCGTCGCGCGCGACGCGTCGGCCGACGACATCAAGCGGGCCTACCGCAAGCTCGCGCGCAAGTACCACCCCGACGTCAACAAGGCGGCGGACGCCGAGCAGCGCATGAAGGAGGTCAACGAGGCCAACGCCGTGCTGTCCGACCCGGAGCGGCGCGCGGCGTACGACCAGCTCGGGCGCGGCTTCCACGCGGGGCAGGATTTCCGGCCGCCGCCGAACTGGGACGCGGGTTTCGAATTCACCCGCGGCGGCGAGGCCGGCGACTTCAGCGATTTCTTCTCCAGTCTGTTCGGGCAGATGGGCCATGGCCGCGGCGGGCATTTCCGCACGCGCGGCGAGGATCACCACGCGAAAGTCGTCATCGACCTCGACGACGCGTTCCACGGCGCGACGCGCGAGATCATGCTGCGCGCGCCGCAGGTCGACAGCCACGGCCACGTCGGGACGCACGAGCGCACGCTGCAGGTCCGCATCCCGAAAGGCGTACGCGATGGCCAGCGGATCCGGCTCGCCGGGCAGGGGATGCCGGGCGCGGGCGGTGCGCCGGCGGGCGACCTGTACCTCGAAGTGCATTTCCGCCCGCATCCGCGCTACCGCGTCGACGGCCGCGACATCCACGAGACCGTGCCGATCGCGCCGTGGGAAGCGGCGCTGGGTGCGACGATCGAAGTGCCGACGCCGGTCGGCCCGGTGTCGGTGCGCGTGCCGGCCGGCTCGCAGAACGGCCGCAAGCTGCGCCTGAAGGGGCGCGGCATCCCCGCGGCCGAAGCGGGCGACCTCTACCTCGTGCTCGAAATCGTGCTGCCGCCCGCGGATACGGATGCGGCGCGGCAGGTCTACGAACGGATGGCGCGCGAGCTGCCGTTCAATCCGCGTCGAGGCCTTTGACGGGCGAGCGCCTGCGGACGAACGGCCCGGCGGGAACGGGTAACATGGCGGCCTGTTTCGCGAACCCTCCTGATGCTCTCGCTCGCCTTCTCGAACCGCTACGAAGTGCTGCTCGAAACGCTGCTCGCGCGCCTCGCCGACGAGCAGCCGGGGCCGTTCGGCCAGCGCGAGATCGTCGTGCCGAGCGCGGCGCTGCGGCGCAGCGTCGAGCTCGCGGTCGCCGACCGAGAAGGCGTTGCGGCGAACCTGCGCTTCTCGTACCTCGCGCAGTGGCTGTGGAGCCAGATCGGCAAGGTCATCGCCGTCGACGAAGCGTCGCCGTTCGCGCCGGCGCAACTCGCGTGGCGCATCTTCGGGCTGTTCGGCGAGCGCGGCGAGCAGGCTGAAGGCGGCTGGACGTCAGGCCACCCGCGGCTCGCGCGCTACCTCGCCGGCGCCGACGCGCCGATGCGCTTCGACCTCGCGACGCGCGCCGCACGCGTCCTCGACCATTATCTGACCTACCGCCCGCGCTGGCTCGCCGAGTGGTCCGCCGGGCGCCCCGTCGCCGGACTCGCCGACGATGCGCGCGCCGACGAAGCCTGGCAGGCCGAGCTGTGGCGGCGGCTCACCGCCGAGCTCGGCGCGCGCAGCGAACATCCCGCGGCGACCTTCTTCCGCGCGATCGAGGATGCCGGCGTCGCGCTGCCCGGCGCGTTGCCGCAGCTCCCGGCGAGCGTGCATGTGTTCTGCCTGCCGGCGATGCCGCCGCTGTACCGCGACGTGCTGCGCGCGCTCGCCGCGTGGGTCGAGGTGCGGCTCTACGTGCTGAATCCGTGCCGCGAATACTGGTTCGAGATCGTCGAGCCGCGGCGGCTCGCGTGGCTCGTCGGGCGGCAGCAGGACCTCTATTTCGAGACCGGCAACCGGCTGCTCGCGGCGTGGGGCCGGCAGACGCAGTCGCACGTCGATCTGCTGTTCGAAGGCGACGGCGCGGCCGAAGTCGACGACAGCCTGTTCGTGCCGGCGGCAGGCGACACCCTGCTCGCGCGGCTGCAGAACGCGGTGCTCGACCTCGTCGATCCGGAGCCCGGCAGCGTCGCGCTCGCCGACGACGACCGCAGCGTCGAAGTGCATGTCTGCCATTCGCTGACGCGCGAGCTCGAAGTGCTGCAGGACCGGCTGCTCGCGCTCTTCGCCGCGCCCGACGCGCCGCGCCCCGACGAGATCCTCGTCGTCACGCCCGACCTCGAAGCGGCCGCGCCGCTGATCGAAGCGGTGTTCGGCACCGCGCCGCCGGCGCGCCGCATCCCGTGGACGATCACCGGCCTCGGCCACACGCGCACGAATCCGGTCGCGCGCGTGCTCGCCGTCGCGCTCGCGCTCGCCGCCGGCCGCTTTCCCGCGAGCCGCGTGTTCGAGCTGCTGCAGCTCGCGCCGGTCGCGCAGCGCTTCGGCCTCGACGGCGCCGATCTTGAACAGGTGCACGACTGGCTGCGCGAAGCCGGTGTGCGCTGGGGCCTCGACGCGGCGCAGCGCGGACGCCTCGGCCTGCCGGCGCTCGAACGCCACAGCCTCGCCGACGGCCTGCATCGCCTGTTCCTCGCGTACGCGCTCGGCGACGGCGACGACGGGGCCGAGGAAGACGACGGCGCAGGCGTCGGCGGCGTGCTGTTCGGCGGGCGCATCGGCGCCGCCAACCCGGAAGGCGGCGACGCGCAGACGCTCGGTCGGCTGGCGCGCTATGTCGACCTGCTGCAGTGGCTCGAAGCGGCCGCGTCGCGGACGCATGACGCCGACGGCTGGCGCGCACTGCTCGTCGAGCTGCTCGACCGCCTGATTCCGCCGACCGCGGAATGGGCCGACGACTTGCGCGCGGTGCGCGCGGCGATCGCCGAACTGCACGCGAACATCGCCGCCGGCGGCGTGCGCATCCCGCTGCCGCTCGCGCTCGTGCATCGTGCGCTGACCGACGTGCTCGACGATCCGGCGCGCGGCGGCGTGCCCGGCGGCGCGGTGACCTTCTCCGCGATGACGACGCTGCGCGCCCTGCCGTACCGCGTCGTCTGCGCGATCGGCCTCGACGACGGCGCGTTCCCGGGCGTCGAGCGGCCGGTCGAGTTCGACCTGATGGCGAGGCATCCCGCGCGCGGCGACCGCCAGCGCCGCGACGACGAACGCAACCTGTTCCTCGACCTGCTGCTCGCCGCGCGCGAGCGCCTGCACCTGTCCTACGCCGGCCGCAGCACGCGCGACAACAGCGAGAAGCCGCCGTCGGTGCTCGTCGACGAGCTGCTCGACTACGCCGCGCGCGCGACCGCCGCCGATCCGCGCAACCCGGCGTCGCTCGCCGCGGCGCGCCGGCGGCTCACCGTGATCCACCCGCTGCAGGCGTTCTCGCGCCACTACTTCCTCGCCGAGCCGGGGCAGGATCCGCGGCTTGCGAGCTTCAACGCCGAGTACTGCGAGGCCTTGCGGCACCGCGCGAACGTCGCCGGCGGGGCGCGGCTCGGGGCGTCCGCGTGCCACGCGGGCGTCGACGACGCGCTCGCGCTCCCGTCCGCCGACGAGGCCGACGATTGCGACCAGCCCGACGACGGCATGCAGCTGCCGTTCTTTTCGGCTCCGCTGCCCGCGCCCGGTGCCGAATGGCGCGACGTCGGCCTCGACCGGCTGATCCGCTTCTTCCGCAACCCGAGCCGCTTCCTGCTGCGCGAGCGCCTCGGGCTGACGCTGCCCGGCGGCGACGAGGAGCTCGACGACGACGAACCTTTCCTGCCGGACTGGCGCGGCCGGCAGGCGCTCGCCGACCGGCTGCTGCCGGCGCTGCTCGCCGGTCGCCGCCGCGACGACGTGCGCGCGCTCGCGCTCGCCGGCGGCGAGTTCCCG
>NZ_JAKFEF010000029.1:0-93672 GCF_036675785.1 Aromatoleum sp. | reverse complement strand
GCTTGCGAACGCATTGCTGGTGCATCGGTGCCGCGCGTGGCACGCGCAGCTCGCGGGCAGCGACGGCACGCCTCCGCCCGCGCGACTGCGGATCGTCGGCGCACTGTCGCTGGTGATCTGGCTGTCGGTGCTGCTGCTCGGGCGGCTGCTAGGTTTCCTGTGACGGCCGACTTCGCGCCGGCGGACGCTGTCGCCGCTGAGCCGGCTGACGGTGTTGCCGTTCGCGAGGCCGCTCGGTTTCCCGTGACCGTTCGGCGGTGCCTAGCGTACGTCGGGAGGCCCGGTGGCCGCCGCGACGGCATCACGTGACTGCAAGTCGACGCGACCGCGGAGAGTCACACTTCGACGACCACGGGGGAAACGTGTCGATTCACTGCCCGCTGTCGATTCCGTCCAGCGCCTCTGCGATCGCGTTCCGGTCGGTCGGCCGGACGAGGCGCGAAACCTCCTTGCCGTCGCGCATGAAGATGAGCGTCGGCCACAGCTTGACGCCGAACGAGCGCCCGAGCCGGCGCCCGCTGCCGTCCTCGATCTTGAGGTGGCGCACGTCCGGGTGCGCGGCGAAAGCCGACGCGATCGCCGGCTGCGCCGACCGGCAGTAGCCGCACCACGCGGTGCCAAACTCCACCACCGTCGGCCCGTCGAGCGCATCGACTGCGGCCCGCAACGGCTCGACCGTCGCGTAATCCGTGTTCATTCCCATGGGTCTTCTCACCGAGACTGTCCGCCCGATCACTCGTGCGGAGCGTTGCAGGGGGATCGCCGCGCGGTGCGCCGGCTTCGGGTCCGCGGCGCGCCGCGCTCCGCTCCCCCTGCGACACGGCGACGGCGCGCAGGTTCGGCCGCGCCCGTTCCCGTCAGCCCGCTGCCCCGACGTCGTACGGAACGACGTTCTCCTGTTCGTTCGGGTCGTTGCGCGCGACGATCGCGCGGGCCGGCAGGGTGTCGCTCAGGTTGCGCGCCTGGTGCGGCACGTCGGGCGGGATGAACAGGAAGTCACCGGCGTCGCTGACGATCGTTTCGGTCAGCCCGTCGCCGTAGCGCGTCTCGACGCGGCCTTCGAGGACATAGATGCCGGTCTCGTACGCGCGATGCCGGTGCGGCGCGGCGCTGCCGCCCGGCGGAATCACGACGAGGTGCATCGACAGCCCGCGGCTTCCGGCGGTCTCCGCGGAGATGCCGGTGAAGTACGGCAGGCGCTGCCGCGTGATGACTTCGCGCTCCGGTCGAATGCCGATGACGGTTTGCTTGCCGGCGGAATCAATGGACGACATAGGGACTCCAGGACGAACGGCGACAGGTGCGGCGCTTGCCGGCTTCGTCTAAACGTAGTCGGCCATCCGGGGGAAATCGAGCCGCAGCCGATGGCGTCCGGGCCGGCCGCGCGTGATCTGCAACCGGACCTGCCCCGCGCCGCTCTGCAGCGTCGCGGGGCCCGCGGCATGTGGACATGCAACGCGAAGCGGGAACTATCGCCCGCGGGTACGCGTCTTTCCTGCGGGCCGACGGACGAGCCGGCGGCGCGGCCGCAGCGTCGCGCCCGGGCTCGCGGCAATCGATCGACCCGGCGTTCAGTCGTTGTTCGCCGCAGCGCCCCCGGCGGCGTGCCCGCGGCGACGGGAAGATCCCCTCACAGACGGAGGCCCGCATGCGAGCGCAGCCCCAAGCCGCACCAAAGTTCCTGAACCTCTTCCAGATCCGTTTTCCGATCGGCGCGATCGCCTCGATCGGGCATCGCGTCTCCGGCGTCGTGCTGCTGATCCTGCTGCCGCTGCTCGCGATCGGGCTCGACGAGTCACTCGGCAGCGCGGAGGATTTCGACGCGCTGCGCGACAACCTGTCCGGCCCGTTGACGATGCTGCTGCTCGTGATCGTCGTCTGGGCGGCGGCGCATCACGTGCTCGCCGGCGTGCGCCACCTTTTGATGGACATCGGCATCGGCAGCCGGCTCGAGCAGGCGCGCACCAGCGCGTGGTCCGTCATCGTCGCGGCGCTGCTGATCGCGCTCGTCGCGGCGCTCACCGGAGCCCTGTCATGAGACTCTTCCTCGGCCAGCGCGCATGGATGCTGCAGCGGGTCACCGCGGTCGTGCTGCTGCTGTTCGTCGCAACGGGCGCGGCGACGTTCGTCGTCGGCCCCCCCATGACCTACGACCGCTGGTTCGCGCTCGCGACGAGTCCGCACGGCTCGGTGCTGATCGCGGTGCTGTTCGGCGCGCTGTGCCTGCACGGCTGGATCGGCCTGCGCGACATCGTGCTCGACTACGTCAAACCGCTGTGGGTGCGGCTACCGCTGCTGTCGCTCGTCGGCCTGCTGCTGATCGCGATCATGATCCGGGTCGTGCTGACGCTCGCCGCCCATATGACGATCGCCGGCTGACCGGCGCGGAGGACGACATGCGCATCTCGATCTACCGCTTCAACCCGGAAACCGACGACAAGCCGAGGATGCAGGACTACGACATCGCGCCCGAGAGCAGCGACAAGAAGCTGCTCGACGTGCTGATGCGGCTCAAGATGGTCGACGACACGCTGTCGTTCCGGCGCTCGTGCCGCGAAGGCGTGTGCGGCTCGGACGCGATGAACATCAACGGCCGCAACGGGCTCGCGTGCCTGAAATCGCTCGCCGAGCTCAAGGAGCCGATCGTGCTGCGCCCGCTGCCGGGCTTCCCGGTGATCCGCGACCTCGTCGTCGACATGACGCAGTTCTTCGCGCATTACCACTCGATCCGCCCCTACCTGATCAACGACGAGACGCCGCCCGAGCGCGAGCGCCTGCAGTCGCCCGAAGAGCGCGAGCGCCTGAACGGCCTGTACGAATGCATCCTGTGCGCGTGCTGCAGCGCGTTCTGCCCGTCGTACTGGTGGAATCCGGACAAGTTCATCGGCCCGGCCGGCCTGCTGCAGGCCTACCGCTTCATCTCCGACAGCCGCGACACCGCGACGCGCGAGCGGCTCGCCTACCTCGACGACGTCTATCGGCTGTACCGCTGCCGCACGATCATGAACTGCACCGAAGTCTGTCCGAAGCACCTCAGCCCCGCCCACGCGATCGAGCGCATCCGCCAGGCGCTCGTGCGCGACTCGGCGTAGCGCGGCCGGGCGGCGACGTGGCGGAAAAGCCGACAGGACGTACCGACCCGGTGCCGGGGGCGAATCGCCGCACCGAAGCGGCGCGTCAAGTAGAAGAGGACACGCTGCTCGACCGCCTCGCCGCGCAGCCGCTGTTCGCGGAGCTCGACGCGGCGGATCTCGAACGCCTCGCGCACGGCGCCCGCCTGCGGCGCTTCGCGTCGGGCGAGCCGCTGTGGTTCGCCGGCGAGCGCGCCGCCCACTTCGCGCTGATCACCGGGGGCGTCGTGCAGATCCGCCAGATGACGCCGACCGGCGAAGGCGTCGTCGTCGGGCTGTTCCGGGCTGGCGAGGCGGTCGGCCTGTCCGCCGCGCTCGAGCACGGAATCTTCCCGGCCGACGCGCTCGCGATCAGCGGGCAGGTCGAGGCGCTGTGGCTGCGCGCCGACGCGCTCGACGCGGCGCTGCTCGGCTCGGTCGCGATCGGCCTTGCGATCAACCGCGCGCTGCTGCAGCACACCGCAGCGCTGCGCGCGAAGATCGACATCGTCAGCGCGGGCTCGGTGCCGCGCCGCCTCGCCGCGCTGATCTCCTACCTGATCGAACGCTTCGGCCATCCGGCCGACGCCGACGCGATCGCAGTCGGCGTGAACCTGCACCGCGAGGAAATCGCCCAGCTCGTCAGCGCGCGCGTCGAAACCGTGATCCGCATCCTCAGCCGCTGGCAGAAGGCCGGCTGGCTGACGACGCGGCCCGAAGGCTTCGAGATCCGCCGCGCCGACATGCTGCAGCGGATCCTCGAGACGCCGGGCCACGCGGACTAGCGCGGCGCGCGGCGTCGCTATCGCTCGAGCAGCTTCAGCTTGTCCTTCACCTTCGCCCACACCCCCGCGTCTTCCGGCGCCGGCTTCACTTCGACGATCGGCTTCCACGTCTTCGCGAGTGTCGCGTTCAGCGCGATGAACTCGCGCTGGTCGTCGGGCACGTCGTCCTCGGCGTAGATCGCATCGACCGGACACTCGGCAACGCACAGGGTGCAGTCGATGCACTCCTCGGGGTCGATGACGAGGAAGTTGGCCCCCTCGCGGAACGCGTCGGTCGGGCAGACATCGACGCAATCGGTGTGCTTGCACTTGATGCAGGCTTCGGTCACTACGTAAGTCATCGTTCCATCTCCATCGGGTTTCGGGGGACCGCCGCGCGGGGCGGTCCGGCGCAGCAGAAGATTAGGGCCGGCGCGCGCGGCACCGAATGACAAAAATCATTTCGGCGCCGGGACGTGCTCCCTACGATGCAATCACGCAGTACAGCCTCGACGTCGAACACACGGCACGGGATGTCGAAGAACGAACGCAGGAGACGGTCATGTCCTCATATATCGCCAAGTGGCAAGCCGAGCACGCGAACTACCGCAAGCTGCTCGATCTCCTCGAAACCCAGACGCAGCTGTTCGCGAACGGCGAGCAGCCCGATTACGAGCTGATGTCGGACGTCATCTACTACATGACGCAGTTCCCGGACCGCTATCACCATCCGCGCGAAGACGTCGCGTTCGGGATGCTGCTCGACCGCGATCCGTTGGCGCGGCAGATCGTCGCCGACCTCGCGGCGCAGCACGAAGCGATCGCGCGGAGCGGCGCCGCGCTGCACGCGGACCTCAGCGCCGCGGCCGCCGGCGCGATGATGTCGCGCGCGACCATCGAAACCGACGTGCGCGACTACGTCAGCTTCCTGCGCCGGCACTTCGACCAGGAGGAGCGCGAGATCTTCCCGCGGCTGGCGATCTTCCTGACGAAAGCCGACTGGTTCATGGTCGCGTCCGCGATCCACCTCAACGCCGACCCGCTGTTCGGCGAGAGCGTCCAGGCGCGCTTCCAGTCGCTGCATCGTCACATCGCGCGTCACGCCGGATGCGGATGCGAAACGCCGAAGGAGACGGCCTGCTGCCTCGAATGACGGCTTGCCGTAACGGGCCGCGACGCCCGGGGCAGAGTCGGCCCGCACGCATCCGGGCGGTTCGGGACGCGGACGCTTCCCCGCGTCAGGCGTCTTCCGGCCGCTGGCAGACGATGCGGTCGCGGCCGCGCTGCTTGGCCTCGTACAGCGCCCGGTCCGCGCGCCGATAGACCGTCATCAGATCGTCGTCGCGGTCGGGATCGAAACAGGTCGCTCCGATGCTGACCGTGAAGGACAGGCAGACGAGCCCGTCCTGCACGCGGCATTCGCGGATGCTGTCGAGCAGCCGCTTGCCGAGTTCGCACGCGGCCGGGAGGTCGGTTTCGGGCAGCACGATGCCGAACTCCTCGCCGCCGAGCCGGCCGATTACGTCCGCCGCGCGCACGCCGCGCTCGAGCACTTGCGCGAACGCGCGCAGCACCGCGTCGCCGGCCGGATGGCCGTAAGTGTCGTTGATGGCCTTGAAGCGGTCGGCGTCGAGCACCATCAGCGTCAGCGGACGCCGATAACGACGCGCGATCGTCGTCAGTTGCTTCGCCCTCGACGTCCAGGCGCCGCGGTTCAGCGTCCCGGTCAAGGCATCGCGCGTCGCGAGCCGGTGCAGTTCGCGCTCGATCGCGCGGCGTCCGGAGATGTCGCGGACGATGCCGACATGCAGCCCGACCGCGTCCGCGGTTCTCCCGACCGTGATCTCGACGAAGAACTCGTGGCCATCCTTCGTGCGGCCGGTCAGTTCGGGCGCCGCCGCGTCGCCGTCGGCCGGCCCGCGCCCGGCGAGCGCCCGGTAATTCGGCAGCAACGCATCGAGTGTCATCGTCCCCGCTTCGGCCGCCCCGTAACCGAACATGCGCTCGGCCGCCTCGTTGAACTCGACGATGAGCCCCGCGTCGTCGAACACGATCACCGCGTCGGTCGCGGTGTTCATGAAGAGGCGCGCGCGGGCCTCGCTGACGCACAGCTCTTCGGTGCGCGTGGCGACCCGTTCCTCGAGCCTCGCATTCGCGTCGGCGAGCGCCCGCATCGCCTCCCGCCGCCGCCGCGTCTGGCTGAACGCGAAAACCGCGATCAGCCACAGCGCGAGGTTGCTGCTGACCGCGATCGCCACGTACTCCGCGCCGCTGTGCCGCCACGGCGCGAGGACCGTGCGCTCATCGACCGTCGCGACGGCGACGATCGGAAAGCGGGCGGAACTCGCGAACGCGCCGGCACCCGGCTCGTCGCCGAGGAATTCGCCGCTGCGGAAGTTTCCCTCCGGCGCGGCGGCGAGCAGGGACCTGAACAGCGCCGTCTTCGACCAGTCGCGCTCGTAGCAGTCCACGCTCTCGGACAGGCATGCGAGCAAGTCGCCGCTTTGCAGGAAGAGCCGCAGCGTGTAGCCGGCGGGCAGACGCTGGTCGACGAGCAGATGCGTCAGGCTGACCGGGTCGATCCCGGCGGCGGCGACGCCGAGAAAGCGCTTGTCCTCGTCTTCCACGCGCCGGCTGACCGGGATGAACGGCACACCGGTCGCCACACCGACGAGCCGCGGGCCGACATACAGCGGATTTTCCCGGCTGTCGAGATGCACCCGGAAATACCAGCGGTCCGTGAAATTGCGCCGGGACGGCGGCAGGTCGTGCGTACTCGCGGCGCGGTCGCCATTCTCGCGCGCGACGAGTATCCACTGCAGGCCCGCCGTGATCTGGTGGCGCCGCGTGAGCAGACGCGCGAGCTCCGCCTCCTCGCCGCGAAATCCGTCCCGCAGGGCGACCGCCTCACCGACGCCCGAGAGCGTGCGGTCATAGATGTCGATCAACTGCTCGGCGCGCACGAGCACGGTGTTGCTCGACCGCCGCAGCAGCGACTCCGCCTGCGCGATCACCTCGCGCCTCGCCTCGGCCGCGAGGTTATACAGCTGGACGTCGATCAACACGATGACCACGAGCACGACCGCGATCCACCGCCATGCGGACTTCATTCGCACGGTCTCCGGTGTTCACGCACCCGCCCGCGCCCGTCAGAGGGACGTTCCTGTCCTCGCATCCAGCCTCAATCGACGATCATTGTGGAAATTCCCGCAAGCAGGCTCGCAGCGGGCGGCCTTCGATCGGGCTGGGGCCGTTGCGGCGGCCATTCTCTTCGAGGCCCGGTCTCGACGGAAACGCGAACCCCAGCGCGCGGCAACCCGATTTTTAGATAGGTCGATAGTAATACTTCCGCGAGGTTCCCGTGATTGGACTCGAGTCCAATCCGTGATGTCGTTCCGGTTGTCCGTGCGGATGAGGAACATGACAGTCGCGGCGCACCGCGCCTGCCGTCCGGCGGCGCCTTCTGCGGTTCGGGCGGGATTTTTCCGGTATTCTCGCGCCGCTAGGGCAGCGGCTTGTCGTGGAACGTCCTACGTCGATTCGACCCCACCGGGGCCGACGCCGACCGCCCGCAATACCCGCGCCTCGGCCAGCGCCGGCGCGCACATCCCGATGAAGCGATACGCGAAGCCGCGCAGGTAATGGCCGCGGCGAACGGCGATGCGCGCGGTGTTTTCCGGAAACAGATGCGAGGTCTCCAGCTGCCGCACCCCGTCGTCGCGCCCCGGCTGGTAAGCGATGCTCGCGACGATCCCGACCCCGAGCCCGAGTTCGACGTAGGCCTTGATCACGTCCGCATCGAGGGCGGACATCACGATGTCGGGGGCGAGCCCCGCGTCGGCAAACGCCTTGTCGATGCGCGCGCGCCCGGTAAAACCTTCGTGATAGGTGATCACCGGATACGCGGCGATCGCGTCGAGCGTCAGCGGCCGCACATCCTCCAGCGGGTGGCCGGCCGGAACCAGCACCGCGTGATGCCACGAGTAATACGGAAACGACGCGAGCTCCGGGACGTCGGCGAGCGCCTCGGTCGCGACGCCGATGTCGGCCTCGCCGTCGAGCAGCATCTGCACGATCTCGTTCGGGCTGCCCTGGTGGAGCTTCAGATGCACCTTCGGATACGCCCGCTTGAACTCGGCGACGACGCGGGGCAGCGCGTAGCGCGCCTGCGTGTGCGTGGTGGCCACCGTCAGCCGGCCCTCGTCGCGGTTGCTGTATTGCTGCGCCAGCTGCTTGATGTTCGCGGCATCGAGCAGCATCCGCTCGACCATCACGACGAGTTCCTTGCCGGGGTCGGTCAGCCCGAGCAGCCGCTTGCCCTTGCGGACGAAGAGCTCGACGCCGAGCTCGTCTTCGAGGTCCTTGATGTGCTTCGACACGCCCGACTGGGACGTGAACAGCGCGTTGCCGACGTCCGTCAGGTTGAAATTTCGCCGCACCGTTTCGCGCACGATGCGCAATTGCTGGAAGTTCATGCTGTCGTCCCTGTCGCGCGCTTGCGATCCGCGGAAAGCGGGCGGCGATCCGGGCCGCTTCGCGCGCCTCGCCCCCGTTCCGCCGTCGATCCCGCCTTACTTCGTGAACATATTGTCGAACGCGCCGCCATCCGCGAAGTGAAGCTTCTGCACCCTCTGCCAGCCGCCCAGGTCGTCGATCGTGAAGGTCTTCACCTTCGGGAAGCGCGCGACGTCCTTTGGATCGGCCAGCTCGGGCTTCACCGGTCGGTAGTAATGGGCCGCGGCGATTCTCTGCCCGACGGGCGAATACAGATATTCGAGATAAGCCTTCGCAACCGCAGCCGTGCCACGCTTCTTCGCGACGCCGTCGACGACCGCCACCGGCGGCTCGGCGAGGATCGATATGGACGGCACGACGATTTCGAACTTGTCGGCACCGAACTCGCTCACCGACAGGAAGGCCTCGTTCTCCCACGCGAGCAGCACGTCGCCGAGTCCGCGCTGCACAAACGTGTTCGTCGCGCCGCGCGCCCCGGAATCGAGCACCGGCACGCGCTTGAAAAGCTCCGCGACAAACGCGCGCGCCTTGTACTCATCGCCGCCCGGCTTATTCAACGCGTAGCCGTACGCAGCAAGATAATTCCACCGCGCCCCGCCCGAAGTCTTGGGGTTCGGCGTAATGATCTTCACCTCCGGCTTGAGCAGATCCTCCCAATCCCCGATCCCCTTCGGATTGCCCTTGCGGACCAGGAACACGACCGTCGAGGTATACGGCGCGCTGTTGTGCGGCAAACGCTTCTGCCAGTCGGCCGGAATCTTCCCGGTCTTCTCGCCGATCGCATCGATGTCGTAAGCGAGCGCCAGCGTCACCACATCGGCCTCCAGCCCATCAATCACCGCCCGCGCCTGCTTCCCCGCCCCGCCGTGCGACTGCTTGACCGTCACCTCCTCCCCGGTCTTCGCCTTCCAGTGTTTGACGAACTCACGGTTGAATGACTGATATAGTTCGCGCGTCGGGTCGTAGGAGACGTTGAGCAGGGTCGTTTCGGCCTGCGCGGCCGCAACGACCCCGGCGAAAAGTACCGCGGCGAACAGCGGGCGGCGCTGGGTCTTGAATCTCATTGAAATTCTCCCTGAATGTCTGTCGCTGGACAGCGGACAGGGGGAATCTACCGATCGGGATTGGGAGCCGGAACGAAGAAAAAATGGATTGCTTATTCGGGGCGGGGGCGCCGCTGTGAATGCGAGGGGGGGTCGAAAAACCCGGGGCGATTCAAGCCGAGATGCCTCACGGAACTCTCAACCGGGTCGATCTGATTTGCCTTTACCGTGCGGACGATCAGTCACCGATTCTTCCGACGTTTCTCGATACGGCCCGCAGCTTCCGTTCGCGCGCGGAAAACGAACAGCTCACCGTGACCGCCGCGCGGTCGGGCGATGCTAATACGTTCAGTTCATTGCACCTGCTCGAACTGCTCGCGCAGGCTCTCCACGGTGTCCCGCTCCCCGCGCACATGGAAGAAAGCGCCCTCGTCGTCCGCCCGCTCCTCCAGCACCTCGCAGTTCGCATAAATATCCTTGCGCCATTGCTGTGCCGACCAGGGAAGGAAAAGTTCGGCCGCGACAAGGTCCTGCTGGAAAAACGCGACGATCCGCTGACGCAGCGTCGCGACGTCGTCCGGGCGACGCGCACTCATCACGACACAGTCCGGGTACTGCGCTCGCAATGCCGCTTCGCGTTCGGCTTGCGCCTCGGCATCGCCGACGTGGTCGATCTTGTTGAAGACGCGCAGGCGCGGCAGCACATCGGCGCCGATTTCCCCAAGCACGTGGTCCGTGACCTCGCGCTGGCGCTCGAATCCGGGATCGCTGGCGTCAATGACGTGGAGCAACAGCGATGCATCCAGCGCTTCATCGAGCGTCGACTTGAATGACGCGACGAGCCCGTGCGGCAAGTTCTTGATGAAACCGACCGTGTCGCTGACGAGCACCCGCGGGACGCTCTCCGGGTGGAGGACCCGCACGGTGGTGTCGAGGGTCGCGAAAAGTTTGTTGGCGACCAGCACCTCACTGCCGGTGAGCGCGCGCATCAAGGTGGACTTGCCGGCGTTCGTGTAGCCAACCAGCGCGACGCTCGCGAGACCCTGACGCCCTTGCCGACGCGCGCGCTGCGTCTTGCGCTCGGCCTCCATCGCACCGATTTCCTCCTGCAGTTCGGCGATGCGGTCCCGCACTTTGCGTCGGTCGAGCTCGGTGTGCGACTCTCCGGCGCCTCGGCCGCCGGTGCCGCTGCGCTGCCGTCCTTGCGGCCCCGCGAGCTTCGCCGCCTCGCGCAGGCGCGGAGCCATGTAGCCGAGGCGGGCGATCTCGACCTGTGCGCGTGCTGCGCGGGAGCGCGCGTTGCGATGGAAGATTTCGAGGATCACCATCGTGCGGTCCATCACCTCGCAGCCGACCTCCAGCTCGAGGTGGCGCGCCTGCGAGGGCGAAATCTCGTGGTCGATCAGTATCGCGTCGATCTCGTGGGCCTTGCCGTTGACGACGCCGCCGCCATTGACGAACTCGTGGATCTCCTGCCGCTTGCCGGTCCCGAGGTAGGCGGTCGTGTCGAAGCCGGAACGCTTCTGGATGAAGGTGTGGACGACCGTCAGCCCCAATGTTTTCGCAAGTTCGCGTAGCTCGGTCAGTGACGCCTCGAACTCGACATCGCTCACGTTCGGCAGTTGTACGGCCGCCACGACGGCGTATGTGGGCTTTCCCTGGACTTCGCTTTGCATTAGGAGATTGCGTCTCGTGAGTGGGCGAAGCCCGGATAGTACACTTCGACGACGGCCGATTCGCTCCGGACATCGCCAAAGCACGTATTCTTGCGCCCATCCCGATTCGGTCGAGCTCCGCAGTGCGGTCCCCGCGCGCGTTCTTTTCCCTATCCACCCGCAACCGCAACCCCCTACCAGAGCCCTAATTTCATGATCACCCTCAAGGACGTCACCCTTCGCCGTGGCGCCAAGGTGCTGCTCGACAGGACCTCCGTCATCCTCAACCCCGGCGAAAAGGTGGGCCTGGTCGGGCGCAACGGTGCCGGCAAGTCCTCGCTGTTCGGCCTGCTCAACGGCACGCTGCATGAAGATGCAGGCGACTTTCACATGCCGGCGACCTGGCGCATGGCCCAGGTCGCGCAGGACATGCCGGAAACCAGCCAATCGGCGACCGACTTCGTGATCGAGGGCGATACCGCCCTGCTCGCCGCGCAGCAGGAAGTGGCGGCGGCCGAAGCCAGCGACGACGGCGAACGCATGGCCTACGCCTACATGGCCCTGCACGACGCCGGCGCGCACGACGCCCAGGCGCGTTCCCAGGCGCTGATCCTCGGACTCGGCTTCAAGACCACCGAACTGTGCAACCCGGTGAACAGCTTCTCCGGCGGCTGGCGGATGCGCCTGCAACTGGCCCGCGCGCTGATGTGCCCATCCGACCTGCTGCTCCTCGACGAACCGACCAACCACCTCGACCTCGACGCCCTCGTCTGGCTCGAAGCCTGGCTCAAGCGCTACGCGGGCACCCTGGTGGTCATCAGCCACGACCGTGAATTCCTCGACGCCATCACCGACGTCACGGTGCACATCGACAACCACAAGCTGACGCGCTACGGCGGCAACTACTCCACCTTCGAGGACACGCGCGCGCTGCAGCTCGAATTGCAGCAGAACGCCTACGCCAAGCAGCAGGAAAAGATCGCCCACCTGCAGAAATTCATCGCCCGCTTCAAGGCCAAGGCCAGCAAGGCCAAACAGGCCCAGAGCCGCGTCAAGGCGCTCGACCGCATGGACAGGCTCGCGCCGGTGCTCGCCAGTGCCGACTTCACCTTCGAGTTCAAGGAACCCCTCAACCTGCCCAACCCCATGCTGGCGATGGAAGACGCCTGCTTCGGCTATCCGCCGCCGGAAGGCGCCCCCGCCGATACGCCGCCGACGGTGATCGTGCGTGGCGTGAACAAGTCGGTGATGGCCGGGGAGCGCATCGGCATCCTCGGCGCCAACGGCCGGGGCAAGTCCACGCTGGTGAAGACCATCGCCCGCGATCTCGCCCCCACCAGCGGCATCGTCACCGAGGGCAAGGGGCTGCGCATCGGCTATTTCGCCCAGCAGGAAATGGACGTGCTCCGCCCGCAGGACAATCCGCTCGAACACATGGTGCGCATGGCCCGCGAAGGCCTGCCCGCCGGCCAGAGCGGTCGCGAGCAGGATCTGCGCACCTTCCTCGGCACCTTCAATTTCAGCGGCGACATGGTCCAGCAGCCGGTGGGCACCATGAGCGGCGGCGAAAAGGCGCGGCTCGTCCTGTGCATGCTCGTCTGGCAGCGCCCCAACCTGCTGTTGCTGGATGAACCGACCAACCACCTCGACCTGGCTACCCGCGAAGCGCTGGCCATGGCGCTCAACGAATTCGAAGGCACGGTGATGCTGGTCTCCCACGACCGGGCCTTGCTGCGCTCGGTGTGCGACGAGTTCTGGCTCGTGGCACGCGGCGGCGTCACACCCTTCGACGGCGATCTGGACGATTACCAGCAATACCTGCTCGACGAAGCCCGCCGCGCGCGCGAAGAGCTCAAGGCCTCACTCAAGAGCCCGAAGCATGCGCCCGCGCCGGCACCGGTCGCGGCCAACCGGATCAGCCCCGAGAAGCTCAAGAGCCTCAAGCGCGACCTGGGCAAGCTGGAGCAGACGATCCTGGAAGTCCAGGCGCGCAGGCACGCGACCGAAGCCCGTCTGGCCGGCTCGCCCTCGGTGCAGCAACTTGCCGAACTGGGAAAAGAGTTGCAGCAGATCGACGAAACCCTGAACGCCCACGAGGACAGCTGGCTGCAGCTTTCCGAGGAGATCGAAGCGGCAAGCCAGGGCTGAAGCCGCGAAGCGGCGATTCGGCGATATCGACTCCCGCCATGCGCGCGCGCCGCGCGGCATCTTCGGCGCGCGCCGCCTCGATGACCTGCGTGACCTCGTTCAGGTCGGCGAGCTTCTCGTCATGCTTGAAATGCCCGGTCAGTTCGACGTCCGGGAGCAGGCTGCCGGACTCGCAGTGCGACCCGATTTCCTTGCCGTAATCGGTCGCAAGAAGCTCCGGCGCGAACTGGCCGAAGTAGGCGGCGAGGTTGTCGACGTCCCGCTCCAGCACGTGGGTGGCGTTGTTGTTGGCCCCCGCGTCGATCGCCTGCGGCAGGTCGATGCTCACCGCCACGCGTCGGGGCCGAGCCCGTCCATTGACTTAGAATCCACTCGTGACATCGAATGAAATGAACGAAGCCCCAGCGGACGACGAAGCGGCCCCCGTGAAAGAACCGCGCCTGTGGCGCGACGACGGCTGGACCGCCCGCGTCACCAAGAACATGGATGACGAGGGATGGGCCGTCGAAATGATCAAGGATGGCGAGCCCGAGCCCGCCTTGGTCGGCCCCTGGACGATGGGGCGCGACAAGAAGAACCCGAAGCCCCTCGACGCCTCTGCCTTCAACACTCTGGTCAAGACCGCGTCGGAAGTCCTGCGCCGCCATGAGCAACAGCTGCATGCGACGCTTCACAAAAAGCTCACCGTGAACACGAAGTCCGGCCCGGTCCGCGTCACACTCGACATCGTTGTCGACGAATACGATCCCCATGCCCTGCTGGCGGCCTACGACGCTGCGGGCGAAGAACTGGCCCGGCTGCGCGTGGATGCGGGATTCACACTGACAGCGGCCAGCGCGCAGGCATGGCTCGAGGGTAGTTAAGCGTCCGCGGGCCGCCCCCTGGCGCTGGGGACGGGACTCGAACCTGCAAGCTTGGCTCAGCCACTGATACTACGAAGCTTGCGGTGGCGAAATCTCTCCTGTCGAGCGCGTTTCAGGAGCGAGTTCATCGAGCTATCGAAGACGACTACCTGTGAGCCGGCGCAAACTCTTCAGGTAATTGGTTCTGGATGAGTGTTCCTATCGTTTCCAACAAGGCGTCGAACATGGTCTTCTCACATGGAATCAGCGGTGCAGCAGCGCCGGTGCGTAGGTTTTCGCGAAGAACGCCAGCGTGATGCAGGAGGTGGCAAGCAGCGTGATGGCGCGGATGATGCCCGGCGGCGCGCGGCGCCCGACACGCGCGCCACCGTATCCACCAACGATTGCGCCCACCAGCATGGTCAGTGTTTCGGGCCAGCGCACCGCGTCGGCCGCGATGAAGGCGAGTACAGCCACTACATTGGCCGCACTGACCAGCAGCGTGCGCGGCGCGTTGAGGTGCTTCAGGTCACAGTTGTCGAGCAGTCCCCACATCGCAATCATCATGATTCCGACCGCGCCGCCAAAGTAGCCTCCGTAGATGCCAAGCGCGAACTGGACGGCCAGTATCGCGTGTGCGTGAATGTGCCAGCGTGCGCGTAATGCCTCACCGATGCGTCGCCCGAATGCGAGCGCAATGGAAGCCACTAACAGCAACCACGGCAGCACGAAAGTGAACGCTGCGGATGACGTCCGTAGCAATAGCAGCGCCCCGACCAAGCCGCCGCACAGCGTCGTCGCCAGCAGCGCGCGCAGTGACACGGCACCGAACGGTCGCAGTCCATCGCGGTATGCCCAAGCGCTGGCCAGCCCACCGGGAAACAGCGCGACCGTGCTGGAAGTATTCGCCTGAACCGGAGGCACGCCCGCCGCGATCAGCGCCGGCAAACTGACGAATGAGCCACCCCCCGCCAGCGCATTCATCGCGCCAGCTACCATCCCTGCAGAAAAAACCAGAATCGTCGTGTCCACGGAAACGATATTAGGCAGCGGAAAGCACTCTCACAATCTGGCAATTCCGGTGCTAGGCTTCGTATTCTCCGAATGCAAGAAACCATATCCATGCGCTTCGACCTGACCGATATGCGCCTTTTCCTGACCGTGGTGGAATGCGGCAGCCTCACACAAGGTGCCCGCACGGTACATCTGGCACTGGCGTCAGTCAGCGAACGCATTGCCGGCATGGAAGCGGCATTGGGCACACCGCTGCTGGAACGCAATCGCCGTGGCGTGCGCACCACTGCCGCAGGCGAGGCGTTGGTACGGCATGCCCGCTCGATACTGGGCCAGGTCGAACAGATGCGCGGTGAACTGCGGACCTACGCAACGGGCCTGAAAGGCCGCGTCCGGTTGCTCTCAAACACCGCCGCCATGGTGGCGTTCCTGCCCCCACAGCTTTGCCGATTCCTGGCAGACCATCGCGACCTGTCGATCGACCTGGAAGAGAGGCCCAGTGCGGAGATCGTTCAGGCTCTAATGGACAGGCGTGCCGATCTGGGCATCGTCGCGGACATCACCGATCTTGGCATGCTGCAGACGCACCTGATCGCCAGTGACCGACTCGTCGTGGTCGCCAGCCGTGCTCATCGCTTGGCCCGCCAGTCGAACGTGGCCTTTGCCGATATCCTCGATGAGCCAATCGTGGGCATGGCAGACACGGCGCTCGAAACGCATCTCGCGGAACGCGCATCGCGCATGGGGCGCCAGCTCGACTACCGCATCCAGTTGCGCAATACCGAACATGTGGCCATGCACGTCGAAGCAGGTATCGGCATTTCGATCCTCTCCGACGCACTGGCCAGGGCACTGCGCCGCGACCTTGCCATCCTGCCGCTGTCGGAAGCCTGGGCCACACGGCAGCTCTATCTCTGTACGCGCGACTTCTCCGCACTGACTCCACACGCTGACCTGCTTGCGCAGCAACTGCTGCAGCGTGTGCCATAGACGTCCTTCAGCAGGAAATTTCGGCTGCGTGAAATAACGATTTTCGCATTCAACTCTGCGCAGACGTTATTCGTCAGCTTATCGGAAAGGCCGATGTCCACTCAGGGCGGCTACGGCGTTCGACCAGAAACCACTGGACAGCCGTTTTGGACTAATCCATCCATGTGCACTCGCTTCGCGGTTGGTTGGTGCTTGGACGACCGCTCAACCCGAAAGCGGTCACAGCCATGTGACAGCCTGAGGACGGCACCCGACCCGTACCTGCCGGTCCCGCTGTTCCAGAACGGCCATTCGGCTGAACACTACGCAAAGCAAAAGCGGCCGTTCGTGGCCCCAGGTTGTACAGGACATCCAACAAGAATCAGCGATATCGAAGCGCTTCCACAAACGCCGAAAAAGCAGGGGAAGTTTGCCGTCTGTTCGGGTAGTACAAGTGGAAGCCCTGGAAATACGGGCACCAGTCCGACAGGATTTCTTTGAGCCGCCCATCGGCCAGATAAGGCGCGGCCAGCGCTTCGGGGACGTAGGCCACCCCAATTCCATCGACGGCAGCATTCAGTACATGAACGATGCTGTTGAAGACGAGTTGCCCTTCGCACTTGACCGTAAAGGCTTGGCCGTCCTTCTCGAACTCCCACGCGTAAATCGCACCCGATGGTCGGTGCCGGATGTTGATGCACGCGTGCTCGGTCAGCTCGTGCGGGGTCCTGGGCGGCGAGCAGCGTTCGAGATAGGCGGGAGCACCCACCACGGCCAAACGCCAGTCAGGACTGATACGAACCGCGATCATGTCCTTGCTGATCGCCTCGCCCAGCCGTATGCCTGCGTCAAACCGCTCTTCGACGATATTGGTGAATCCGTTGTCGACAAAGACCTCCAGCGTGATGTCGGGGTAGCGCTTCAGGAATCCGGACAGCATCGGTCTCAGGTACAGCTCGATGGTGTCGTCGGTGCAGGTGATCCGGATCGTTCCTGCGGGTTTGTCGCGCAGTTCTCCTAGTGCTTCCACTTCTGCTGCGATCTGATCGAAAAGCGGAGCGACCGAGCGCATCAGTCGTTCCCCGGCTTCCGTCGGAGCCACATTGCGGGTCGTACGTGCCAGCAGGCGCACGCCGAGCCGCTCCTCGAGCGCCCGGACCGTATGGCTCAGGGCCGACGGGGTGACACCCAGCCTGGCAGCCGCCTTGGTGAAGCTCCGGTCTCGCGCCACCGCCAGGAAAGCTTGCAGGTCGTCGACTCTGGTATGGGCCATTGATGAATTTCTCTCACAACTACATGGACATTGTAATGATTTATAGATGGTTCTTGTCTCTGCAGAATTGCCAGCCATGAAGAAGACGAGCGCCGCGACGCCGGGGCCCCGTTTCGACCCACCGATTGGCCATCAAGAGGAGTACCGAGCATGAGCACACTGACCGAGAACAGCCGCCAAGGTGCAGAAGCACTGTCCGGCCCGGCTTCCGAGCGACGTGAATTCCTGAAGACGGCCGGCACCGGCGTCGCCGCGCTGAGCGTCCTGTCGATCACCGGAAGCACCGCGTTCGCTGCGGGTTCGCCAACGAAGGGGAACGCCCCCGACGACGCCAGCAATTTTTACAAGAGCGACCGGGTGACTGCGCAGAAGGTGAGCTTCAAGAACCAATACAGCATGCAGGTCGCGGGCAATCTCGTTGCGCCCAAGAACCTGGATCGGAATGGCCGGGCGCCGGCAATCATCGTCGGCCACCCGATGGGGGCGGTGAAGGAGCAGAGCTCCATGCTCTACGCGCAGAAGCTCGCTGAGCAGGGCTTCGTCACGCTCGCGATCGATCTGCCGTTCTGGGGTGAAAGCGAGGGGCAGCCGCGCAACCTGGTCGCACCAGAAATGTATACCGAAGCGTTCAGTGCGGCCGTCGACTATCTCGGCACGCACGATTTCATCGCCCGTGACCGTATCGGCGTGCTCGGTATCTGCGGCAGCGGCGGCTTCGCCATCAATGCCGCCAAGATGGACCCGCGCCTGCGAGCGATTGCAACGGTCAGCATGTACGACATGGGCGCGGTGACTCGCAATGGATTGAATAACTCGCTGACCTTGGCGCAGCGCAAAGCCTTGCTCGCGAAGGCGGCCGAGCAACGCTATGCGGAGTTCTCCACCGGGGACAAGCCGTTTCTGAACTATTTGCCCGCGCAGCCTGATGCCAATATCGATCCCGTGACGCGTGAATTCTGGGACTTCTACCGCACGCCGCGTGGCATCCATATCCCGGAAGGCAGAACGCTGGAGCTGACGCAGAACCGCATGCTGACGAGCGAAGTGAGGTTTGTGAACTTCTATCCGTTCAACGATATCGAGACGATTTCCCCGCGTCCGTTGCTCTTCATCACCGGCGACCAGGCGCATTCCAGGGAGTTCAGCGAAGACGCCTACAAGCGTGCCGCGGAGCCGAAAGAGCTCTACTACGTTCCCGGTGCCGGGCATGGGGATCTGTACGACCGCATGAACCTGATTCCCTGGGACAAGCTGAACGCGTTCTTCACCAAGCATCTGGGATAAGCGAAGGATTCCATGACCACTCGAGTATGTGACGGCCCGGTGGACGAGGTCCTCGCCCACCCTGAGCCCCGCGAGCAATCCGCCTTCTGGGGCGGCGTCTTCGCGATGACACTGTGCGTCTTTGCGCTGATCGCCTCGGAGTTCATGCCCGTCAGCCTGCTGACGCCGATGGCCGCCGACCTGGGCGTCAGCGAGGGGATGGCGGGATACAGCATGGCCATATCCGGAGTCTTTGCAGTGCTGACCAGCCTTTCCATCTCGACGCTCGCGGGCACGATGAACCGCGCTGCTGATGATGACCGGGCTGATGGGCGTATCGGGTCTGGTCGTCGGGGCGGCGCCCAATTATGAGACCTACATGATCGGCCGTGCGCTGATCGGTGTGGTGGTGGGCGGCTTCTGGTCCATGTCGGCGGCGGTGGCGATGCGGCTGGTGCCTTTGCACGAGGTGCCCAAGGCGCTGGCCATCTTCAACGGCGGCAATGCTCTAGCGACGGTGGTGGCCGCGCCGCTGGGAAGCTATCTTGGTGCCATTGTCGGCTGGCGCGGGACCTTCTTCTGCCTCGTTCCCGTGGCGCTCATCGCCCTCGCGTGGCAATGGATCAGCCTGCCGTCGATGAAGGTCGACCGACGCGCAGCGGGCTCGTCAAACGTCTTCAAGCTGTTCAGGAACCCATTGGTCACCCTGGGCATGCTCGCGGTCGGCACCTTCTTCATGGGGCAGTTTGCGCTGTTCACCTATGTGCGCCCGTTCCTGGAAACCGTGACCCAAGTGGACGTCCCGACGCTGTCGATGATGTTGCTGGTGCTCGGCATCGCCGGCTTTGTCGGCACGACGATGATCGGCGCCCTCTTGAAGAGAGGCATGTACCGCACGCTGGTGGTGATCCCGCTGTTGATGGCAGCCATCGCACTGGCCTTGATCGCCTTCGGCGCTTCGGTGGCGGTGGTCTTCGTGCTGCTGGGACTGTGGGGCCTGGTGGCGACGGCCGCGCCGGTCGGCTGGTGGTCGTGGCTCGCCAAAGCGCTGCCGAAGGACGCCGAAGCCGGCGGCGGGCTGATGGTGGCAATGATTCAGCTTTGTATCGCTTTGGGCTCCACCCTCGGCGGCATGCTGTTCGATGGCAGCGGCTATCAAAGCACCTTCGGGACGAGCGCCGCCTTGCTGGTCGCTGCCGCCATCCTGGCCTCGCTGACGGGACGTGCGGAGCCATTGCGCTCAGCCTGACTCCCCTGACTCCAACCATTGGGAAATGTCCATGAACCGTAACATCGCGCCCGTGCCGCTGGAGCAAGCCTATCTCCTGATCAACCACGGGCCGGCGACGCTGGTATCCGCCCGCCACGGGGGCGTGAGCAACGTGATGGCCGCAAGCTGGGTGTGAGGTCTGGATCTGGCGCCACCCAGGCTCACGGTGGTGCTGGGCAAGGAGGCCAAGACCCGTGAACTGGCCGAGAAGAGCGGCACCTTCGTCATCCAGGTGCCGACGGCTGCGCAACTGGAGCTGACGTATCGGGTCGGACATCGCAGCCTGGCCGATGACCCGGACAAGCTCCGGCATTGCGGCGTCGAACTGCAACCCATTGGCGACGTGGATCTACCCTTCGTTGCCGGATGCTCGGCCTGCTGGTCTGCAGAATCATTCCCGAGCCACATAACGAGGAGCGCTACGACCTCTTCATCGGCGAGGTGGTTGGTGCCTGGGCTGACACGCGCGCGTTCCGCAACGGGCGTTGGCGCTTTGAAACCGCAGACCCGGCCTGGCGCAGTCTGCATTACATCGCGGGCGGGCGTTTTTACGCGATTGGCGAGGCACGCGATGTGGTGGATGAGGACGTCGTCACCGCAGTCTGATCGAACGCTTCTTCAATCGCATCAGATGTTTCCGCTGTGTCGCCAAGCACGACGACAAGCTCGCAGCTGCATTCACATGCGCACCAAGAGCTCGGCGAGCTTCTGGTGCATCTCGGCACGGGGCAACTGCACGTGGCCACCATGCCCGGGCAGCACCCACTCGAAGTCGTAGTCCAGCAGGCGCTTCATCGATTCCTTCTGCACGTCCCAGGAGTACCAGCAGGCATCCCGGTAGGCGATCAGCCGCTGGCGCTCGGGATTCCACGCGAGAGAATCGCCGGTAAAAAGGTAAGTATCTTCCAGCAGATAGGCGACGCTGCCCTTGGTGTGCCCCGGCAGGGGAACGGCCACCAGGCCCTCGCGAATCGTGACCGGCGCCTCGCCCCGAATCAGATGGGTCGCATATGGGACATCGTCGGCGTCGTCCGCGTGAATCCAGACCCGGCTCGAGTAGCGGTCGGCATAGCGACCCGCATCCGCCACATCGTCCTGATGGCTCAGGAGAATGTCGCCGATCCCGCCCCACTCCTCGAACCGTTTGAGGAGCTGCGGAGCAAAACGCGGCGAATCGACGAGAAGATTGCCTTCGGGTCGCAGCACTAGGTAGGAATGGGCGCCGAAGGACGAACGGGCGTTGAATCCACAGCGGAAGACACCGGCCGCCAGTGCCTGGGGGAAGAGCCCCTCGGGCGGAGCCTGCGGGTGTTCGCGCCGAATCGAAGCGGTCGGGCACAACAGGGCGGCACGCCAGGCCGCCGTCTGCTCTTCCTCGCTCGCCGGCTGCCGAGCGAAGATCGACAGGCCATTGCGTTCGACGATGAGACCTGGCGCGACGTCGCGCGACGCCGCGCAGTCGATGCAGCGGGTATCGATATACCACTCGCCGGGAGCGGAATCCGGGTTGCGCTTGATCGACTTGGCCATCGGTTCTCGCGAGAGAAACGGAATTGAAATTAGACCGGACGTTCTGAACTTCAATTCCGAGATCGCTGCGCTTCGACTAGCGCTGCGAAGGCCGCCGAGGAATGGCGCTGGCTCGGATATGTGATCTCCTTACCGCACGGAAGCTTGTAGTGTCTCCTCCTTCACGGCCCGGGGGAGTTTTCAGCCATCGTGTCTCCACCGGCCGGACAGGTTACTAAGCGGTCGTTTTGCAGACTGCATCCATTCCATAACCCCAGCGGCAGCTTCGGAGAAGTTCAGTTGGACGACTGGCTGCTTCGGAGCAGACGCCATGTAGGGCGGCTTCTGGCCGCAATCGGTCCCGCTCGTGCTTTCCCCGACCGACCGTTCCCGCCGCAAGCGCGAAGCCCGAAGCCCGAAGCCGCGAAAGCCGGGCGTTGTTGCCCCAATTCCGGACACCGCAGGGACCCCTCGTCGTGGGGCCCCCGCGGATCTCGTCACCTCGTCGTGACGACCACCTCCGCATATTCGGCAGGCACCACCAGCGACGCCGGCCCCGCGACGTTCAGCCGTTCCAGCAGCGCCAGAATGTCCGCTTCCAGCTTCGCCTGGCCGGTGCCGTCCAGTGCGGCGAACGCCTTGTGCGTCGGCCCGTAGTAGTCGCGGAAGATCTGCACCCAGTGTGCGGGTGAGGCGTAGCGGAAGTTGAAGTGCTTGCGCTCGAAGCGGATGTCGGCGGCCTGGTCGCCGAACAGCTCCCCGATGTGGGTCGCGGTCCCCCACAGCGCGGGGGACTTGAGCCCGGCGGGCGGCGGGAGGTGGGCGCCGACGACCTTGAATAGCTGGCCGATGAAGCCTTCCGGGGTCCAGTTCGCCATGCCGATCCGGCCGCCGGGGCGGACGACGCGCAGCATCTCGTCGGCCGTGCGTTTCTGCCGCGGCGCGAACATTGCGCCGAAGGTCGACATCAGGACGTCGAAGCTGTTGTCGGCGAACGGCAGCTCTTCGACGTCCGCGACCCGATAGACCACGTTGAGCCCCTCGGCCTTGGCGCGGGTGGCGCCCTTCGTGAGCAGCGCCGGTACGTAGTCGGTGGAGGTGACGTGCGCAAAGCGGCGCGCCGCGGCGAGCGTCGCGTTGCCGTTGCCGGCGGCCACATCGAGCACGTGCTCGCCGGCTTTGACGTCGACGGCTTCCGCGAGGGTTTCGCCGACGATCTGCAGGGTGACGCCGATCACGGCGAAGTCGCCGCTCGCCCACGTGGTCTGCTGCTTCGACTTGATCGCGGCGAAGTCAGGTTCGGCGGGAGCAGCGGTGGTGGTCGCGGCGGTCATGGGACGGGTTTCGGTAGTGGTGTTCATGGCTTTCGTCGGGACGCCTCCCGGTCGCGCAATGCTGTCGATCCAGCGCAACCTTTACAGCGGCCACTCCTGTTCAAAAGGGTTGATGACGTGTGATCGGGTCGGTTCGAGCTTCGTCAATTGATGATCGGTGCGAGCGCGGCGCCGATGCGGGCGTACTGGGGCTTGGTGATCAGGCCGCCGAGGATCTTCTGGAAGCGCTCGTTCTCGACGCCCGACACGATGTATTGCCAGCGGTAGGCGCCCAACAGGGTCTCGCGCAGCTGCCGCACCTGCGCCGCGTCGAGCGTCCTGCCGCAGACGCCGAGGAAGTAATCGGCATCCGCCGCGGCCTGTCTTTGCAACATGCCGTCGACCGCCGCCACCAGGGCGATGAGATCGTCGACGGCTGCATCGCGCTCGTCCGGGGTCAGCTTCGCGTCCTCGCGCTGCCACTCCAGCTCGTCGAGAATCGCGTGCTGCGATTCTTCCTTCCAGTGGAACAGGAAGACGTCCTTCCACAGGTCGGACAGCGCCGCGTCGGGCTCGATGCTCTGGCGGTAATGGACGAGCGTGAAGAGCTCGATGTGGCAGGTCAGGCCGAGCACCGCCCAGGTCGACTTGCTCAGCACGACGTTGGCGACTTCGTTCGGCTTCGGCATGAAGGAGTAGCCGGCTGGCATTCCCTCGGCGACCATCGACTCGATTCGGCGGAACAGCTCCTGGTGCTTCAGTTCCTCCTCGGTGAAACGCACCAGCGCCTCGAGCACGGTCTGGTCGCCGAGCGAGTGCTCGCGGCTGATTTCGAGCATCTTCGCGCCGATGTAGCGCTCGACCAGTCCGAACATATTGGCGTAGGTGCGGCCCTGAATCTGGCTCACCAGCCGCTTCTCGGCGGCGTCGAGGAAGGGCAGGCGCCCGATCATCGAGAGTCCGTCGGGCAGGAATTTCTTCGACACGTCGAAGCTGCGGCCGCGGATCACGTCCTGCTCGATGTCCCAGCGGATGCGCTTGGATACTTCGATGCATGACGCGTAACGGTCGCTGCTGGGTGTCTGCTGCATGGTTTGCATGTGTGTCTCCTTGGGGTGGGAATCAACGCGGATGCGTTGCTTAGGTCGCGGGCGCGCAAGAGATGCTTGCGCCCGCGGTTTCTTTTAGGCCGGCCGGTCCGGCACGTCCTGCTGGATGCGCATCGAGCGACGCGCCGACTTCGTCACGGTCCGTGATCGGCGTGAGGTGGGTCGCGCCGGCTGAAAGGCGGCTCGGCGCGGCGGTGGAGGCAACGGCGGTCCCGCCGATCGAGGGAAGCGTCGTACCCCGGCCGACGAGCAGTCGCCACATGCGCTGCGCGAGCGATGACGGCGCAACCGGGGCCGCGGGGACGATCGTCACGAGAGCGTGAGATGCGCGGCGACATGCCGAGACCAGCGCGAGGCCCTTGCGGTCGAGGCGGAAGACGTCGCCCGCCTCCAGCACCACGTCCTCGGTGCTGCCGCTCTGGGTCAACCAGACCGTGCCGTGCTGCACGCGCAAGACTGCGCCGCGAGCGTTCCGGATCTCCGCGAAGTCGTTGCGGGCGAGCCGGATCGGGGTCATCTCGTTCATCAGCGGTGCATTCATGGCTGCCTCCCTTGCCCGCGTGGGCGAAGAAGAATTCGGAACCTGCCCGGCGTTCGGTGGCGCGGTCGGAGAACGGTTCGGTCCTCACGCTGCCGCCGCACGATCTGGAGTGGCGCCGGGATTGGAAGCCAGTCTAGGGATCGGGTGTGGCAGGCGAACTTCACCGCGGGGCCGTTCGTGTTTCGTTTGTTTCAAGCAGGGGGAGGGCGAGAAACGAAGGCCGGAAGCGCCGCCCGGGCGGCTGAGAGGGTGGGCGCGATTGGCCGGAACCGGCGCCGCGCGCCGGGCGGTCCGGCTTTCGTGACGGAGGGCGTGTGCTAGCTTGAGGGAGTACGTCCCGGCGCTTGCGGCCGCCGCCTGCAGCGCGCCGCCAGAGGAAGGAGAGGGAGAGCTTCGATGACCCCCAAGGCCACCATCCTGATCGTCGACGATGAGCCGGACGTGCGCGAGGTGTTGGAGGAATACTTCATCGCCCACGGCTACGCCGCCCATTGCGCGGCAAGCGCCAGCGACGCCCGGGCGCTCGCCGGTCGGCATCCCATCGACCTCGCGCTGCTGGACATCTCCATGCCTGGCGAGGACGGCCTGAGCCTCGCGCGCCACCTGCGCGAGCGCTACCCGAGGATCGCCGTCGTGATGCTGACATCCGCCGGCACGGTGGTCGATCGCATCGTCGGGCTGGAGGTGGGCGCCGACGATTACGTCGCCAAACCCTTCGATCCGCGCGAATTGCTCGCCCGCGTCAAGAGCGTACTGCGGCGCACCTCGTTGGCGGCTGCAGCGGACCTGGGGGCGGAGCGGGTGCGCGTCGGACGATGCGTGCTCGATCTGGCCGCCCATCGCCTCAGGGACGACGAGGCCAACGAGGTCCCGATGTCGCCGCTCGAGTTCGATCTCCTGAAGGCGCTGGTCGAGAACCCGAACCGGGCGCTGTCGCGCGAACACATCCTGAACCTGAGCCAGCAGCGCGACGCCGACCCGTTCGACCGCAGCGTCGATCTGCGCGTCATGCGGGTGCGCAAGAAGATCGAGCCCGATCCCGAGCATCCGCGCTACATCCGCACTGTGCGCAACGCGGGCTATGTCTTCATCCCGAGCGGCGAGTGAGAAAAGATGGCTACAGGGCTGCGGGCGAAGTTGCAGTGGCTGCTCGGGTGCGTCGCGATCGTGCTGTGCCTGGCGGGCTGTGGGCGCGAACCGGAGTCGGCGCTGCGCATCGGCACCAACGTCTGGATCGGGAGCGAACCGCTCTACCTCGCGCGCGAGCTCGGTCAGCTCAATCCCGATGTCGTGCAGCTGGTGGAATATCCGTCGGCGAGCGAAGTGCTGCGCGCGTTTCGCAACCAGGCGATCGACGGCATGGTCATCAGCCTGGACGAGCTGTTCGGCCTCGCGGTGGATGGGCTGGAGCCGCGCATCATCCTGGTGGTGGACGTCTCCCACGGGGCCGACGTGGTCGTGGGCCGTTCCGGGATGCGCTCGATGAAGGACCTCCAGGGCAAGCCGGTCGCGGTGGAGAGCGGCGCCCTCGGCGCCTTCGTGCTGAGCCGCGCGCTGGCGCTGAATGGAATGCAGGCGGGCGACGTCACTGTCGTGCATCTCGAATCGAACGAGCAGCCGGGTGCGTTCGCGAAGGGGCAGGTGGACGGCGCCGTGACGTTCGACCCCTACCGCGCGCAACTGCTGCAGGCGGGCGCGACCACGTTGTTCGACAGCACGCAGATCCCCGGCGAGATCGTCGATCTCATCGCGGTGCGCGCCGGCGTCCTCGACACGCAGCCCAAGGCGATCCAGGCGCTGCTCACCGGCTGGTTCAATGCCATCGACTACCTGAAGCGCGAGCCGCAGGACGCGGCGCGGCGCATGGGAATCCGCCAGCAGACGAGCGGCGAGCAGTTCCTCGACGCGCTCAAGGGCCTGCACATTCCGTCGCGTGAGGAAAACCTGAAGATGATCGGCGGGGAGAACCCCGAGTTGGCGGTCAGTGGACGCCGGCTCATGGCGCTGATGCAGGAAGCGAAGCTGCTGCGCACCGGGGTGGAGATCGAGAAAGTCCTCGCGCCGGGACCATTGGCGAGTTTGCCGCCGTGAGTCTGCGCGTTCCGGCGTCGCTCCGGCTCACCGTCCCGCTCATCCTGCTGGTGTTCGCCGCGACGCTCAGCGCGTTCAACGTCATGTATCACGTGCCGCGCGCCGAGCAGGCCGCGGAGGAAGAGAGCCGCAAGCGCCTGGCGCAGGAGATGTCGCGGCTGCAGAGCACGCTGGAATACCTGCTGCTGAAGGGCGACGAGGAGATCGCGCAACGCGAGATCGCGGTGCTCGCGCACAACCACGACTACGTCGTCGTCGTCCTCTCCGACGATCGGCACGCCGTCATTGCGGCCACGCGCCGGGCGTGGCTGGGGCAGCAGGTGGCGGAGGTGTTGCCCGAGTTCGATCTCGAACAGGCCAACGGCGCCATCCGCGAACGTCGCGCCCGGGTCACCCACGATGCCGCCGGCAACGCGCTGCTGGGTTACGCCGGCATCCTGATGGGCAGCGAGCGCGAAGAGTTGCGGCCTTCCCGCGCCGGCAACCTGTTCATCGTCTATGACCTCAAGCGATCGAAGGCGGAAGCGCGCGCCCGCGTTCAGGAGCAGTCACTGTATTGGGCCGGATGGGTGATCGCGCTGGCGCTGGCGATGTGGCTCGCGTTTCATTTCCTCCTGACCCGCCGGACCGCGCAACTCGTCCGCGCTGCCGAACAACTTGCGGCGGGAAACCTGGCCGCCCGCAGCAACCTGCACGGGCGTGACGAACTCGGGCGGCTGAGCCGCGCCTTCGACGCGATGGCGTCCGAAGTGTCGGAGACACAGACCCGCCTGCGCCGCGACATCGCCGAACGCGCCCGCGTGCAGCAGGCCCTGGAGGACAGCGAGGAGCAGTACCGCGCGATGTTCAGCGCATCGATCGACGGACTCGCGCTGTGGAATTCCGCCGCCGAAATGGTCGACGCCAATCCGGCCCTGTGGAAGATCTACGGCTACACGGAGGAGGAGCACGCGGCCTCGCCGCTCAGCCGCTTCGTCGGGCCGTCCTACCATCCCGATCTGCTGCGCACGATCGCTGCCGGCGAACCATTGCATGTCGAACTCACCGACTTGCGCAAGGACGGCTCGACGCTCGAAGTCGAGGTCCACGGCATCCCGATGCAGTACCAGGGCAAGCCGCATGTCCTGATGATCACGCGCGATGTCACGGAAAAGAAGCGCTCCGAAGCGGAGCTCGCCCGCCATCGCGAAACCCTGCATCAGCGCGAGAAGCTCGCCGCGCTTGGTTCTCTGCTGGCCGGCGTCGCGCACGAGCTCAACAACCCGCTCTCGGTGGTCGTCGCCCGCGCGGTGCTGCTCGAGGAGCAAGGGGACGCGACGACGCGGACCGCGGCCGCCAAGATCCGCACTGCCGCCGAGCGCTGCGCGCGCATCGTCCGGACCTTCCTCGCAATGGCGCGGCAGCAGCAGCCCGAGCGGGGGCCTGTCGCGATCAACGAGGTCGTGTCCGCCGCCCTCGACATCACCGGCTATGCCGTCCGCACCAGCGGAATCGACGTCACGCTCGACCTCGCGGACGACCTCCCGCCCGTCCTCGCCGACACCGACCAGCTCCACCAGGTGTTCCTCAACCTGATCATCAACGCGCAACAGGCGCTGCAGGATCATCCCGGGCCGCGCTGGGTACGCCTGAGCAGCGCCTACGACGCGGGGCGCGACGTGATCCGCGTCGTCGTCGCCGACAACGGACCGGGTATCCCGGAAGCGCTTCGCGCGCGAATCTTCGAGCCGTACTTCACCACCAAGCCTGTGGGCATCGGCACCGGTGTGGGCCTCGCGGTGAGCCAAGGCATCGTCGAAGCCCACGGCGGCACGCTCACCGTCGATTGCCCGCCCGAAGGCGGCGCCGAATTCACCGTGACGCTCCCAGTCGGCAGCATCGAGGCGCTCGGTGTCGCGCCCCTGCCCCCCCCGAGGAAGAGCACGAGCGAGCGCTCGATCCTCGTGGTCGACGACGAACCGGAAATCCGCGAAACGCTGGCCGAGATCCTCGCGAGCCCGACCCAGCGGGTCGTCACCGTCAGCTCAGGCCGCGAAGCCCTCGAGCACCTCGCCGCCGAGCACTACGACGTCATCCTCACCGACATCCGCATGCCCGACCTCGATGGCCGGGCGCTGTACCAGGAAATCGAACGACGCTGGCCGCCGCTCGCCAAGCGCGTCGTCTTCGTCACCGGCGACACCCTGACCGACGCGCTGCGGGAGTTCGCAGCAGCGTGCGGACGGCCGGTGATCGAGAAGCCGTTTCTGCCGACGGAGGTGCGGGAGGTTGTTGCGGCGCTTGCTGTGGCGCCGTCGCTACCGGAGCCGCGGGGGCCTGGGGGGCAAGGGGCCTAAAAAGGAGCCGATCCCCCCTGCGGGCACTGTCTGGCGGGTCCGCATAGTCCGGCGGGCCCGGCGGCACGACGGAAGCGTTGCTTACGCCTCAGCCGTCATCCTCTGGATGGTTAAGCAAATCACCATCATAGGGATTCAAATACCCTGCCCCGCCAAGATCAGCGGAACTCCAGAGCGCACGCGGGACCGTCATCAGATGACAGGCGCCCACTGGGCCATCAGCGATTGGCTGGAAGCAACACGGCGCGTGTCGGTGTCGTTCTGTACAAGGCAGTGCCGAGTGGCGCTGGTGCCACAAGGTGGCCGGCCTGACCAGTACGGCAAACGCTGCATGTTGCGGCGCTGGTTGGTCGACCCCGAGTTCGACCCAGCGACCTGTCTGGGGATGAATTTTTTTGACGCGTTCGTGCACACAGGATCGCACCTTATGTTGGGCGCAGCCCATCAGTTTGAACAGGGACCGCGCCTTCGTATTGAGCACGAGCGCCTTGTCCGGCAATGCCGCAACCGGTTGTGGGATATGCCGAAGCTCTGCTCATCGCGCTCCGTCGATGGCCGGGGAGCGGTCAGACCGCTTCGGCAGTCCTGGGCATCCATTCTGTCACTGCATCTGCCATTTCCGCTCTAACTTGTGAATCCTTGCGGCCCGTTCGCGCGGGGACATGAAAGGAATGATCGGCTTCCTCGAAGAGCCTCAGTGTGGCCCGCGCGCCGAGTTGTTCGACGAGTGGACGCAGAAACGCGAGGTCTGCGTATTCATCACGCGTTCCCTGCAGGAACAGCATTGGGCAGCGCACTTCGAAGAGGTGCTTCCCGCGCTGGTCCGACGGCTGCCCGGGGGGATGCAGCGGGAAGCCCAGGAACACCAGGCCGCGAACGCCGGGAAGCGGCGCCGCGGCCTGCGCTTGTGACGTCATGCGTGCGCCGAACGACTTGCCGCCTGCCACCAGCGCAAGCCCGGGCACGAGGCGCGACGCTTCCGCGACCGCGGCGCGAACCGTGGCGTGGGCGAGTTCAGGCCGATCCGGCCGCTTCGAGCCCCGCTCCATGTAAGGGAACTGGTAACGCAGCGTCGCGACGTTGCGCGCTGCGAGCGCTTGCACGATGGCCGCCATGAACGGGTGCGCCATACCGGCGCCGGCGCCGTGCGCGAGCACGCAGCAAGTGGTCGCATGTTGAGGGCGCTGGAACAATCCGGACACGGACTGGGCAGCGTCGACGCGGATCGTCACGGGCCTCGCTTCGTCGTGGCTGCCGATCGTCGCATCGCCGCTGGCATGTGCTGTCATCATGGGGCTCCGGTTTGGTCGGACCGTTCGACATTCAACGCGAGCCGCCCGCTTCGTGCCACAGCTCGTCGAGGCGCCGCGCGAAGCGCGTTCCGAGCGCCTCGTCTTCGTGCATGAAGTAGACGTAGGCGCGATCGAGCGGCTGCACCGCGATGCGTTCGACCCAGGCACGCAGGTCGCCCTCGTCGTAATGCGTCCGTCGCAAACGGATGTACCCGCACTCAGCCGTGGACACGAAGGGTGTTTCCCCTTCGTCCGTGTCGGTGACGCAATAGATCGCGCCGCGCGAGCGCAGCGCCTCGAAGACCTCGTCGTCCTGCCATGAGGCGTGGCGAAACTCGAAGGCGTAGCGCCGGTCCGACGGCAACACCGCCAGGAAATCATTCAGCCGATGAAGGTCCTTCCGGAGAAACGGCGGCAACTGGAACAGCAGCACGCCGAGCTTGTCGCCCAGCGTGGCGGCGCGGCGCACGAATTCGGCGACGGCCGATTCGGCCTCGAGGAGGCGTTGCTCGTGCGTGATCCGTCGCGGCGCCTTGAGCGTGAAGGAGAACCCCGGCGGCACTTCCTGCGCCCAGTGCGCGAGCATCGACTCGGCCGGCATGCGGTAGAAGGTGTTGTTGATCTCCACCGTCGTGAAGCGCTCGGCGTAGTAGCGCAGCATCGCATCCGGATGGAGCTTCTCCGGATAGAAACAGCCGAGCCACTCCTTGTACGAAAAGCCGCTCGTCCCGCTCGACAATCGCATCGCTTCCGCTCCCGGGACTTGCCTCATGCCGTGCCGCACTGACGCCGTGCCGCCTTCGTCCGCGGGCAGGCGGGCGGAGGGGCGGACGGGCCGCCCGCAGCGGGTACGGACCCGCTTTTGGCGATTATATGCTTCGAAAGTAAGTTTGATGGAATGAGAAGCGGGCATCAGACAGGCTGACGACGCTTGCCTAGCATCGAGGAGGGGTGCTTATGTCAGCGTCAACTGATACCGGGCAATGCCACCACGTTCGCCCGAGCATCTCGGCGACTGCAATGTGGCCAATTCTGTACAGCCATATGTTGAACTCAACGGACCGTACTCGCTGGTAGCAGCCATTCATGTCGTGCTGTCGAACTTCCGCTTTGCGTCCGCGCCAGTTCGACGAACCGAGGACCTGTCGTTCGGCGACACTGCGCGCCGTGCGGCGCTTTCTGCAACACCGCCGCCACTCAGTCGCCGCAAGCTGGCCGGCAACTGAGGCCGAATATCCGCCTTTCGCTCGCCCCATCGCAAAAATGCGGCAGAACGCTGTCCCTCCACGCCGAAAAGGAAAAAAAGCCCGCTTACCGCGGGCGTCTTTTCTTTATTTGCTTAACGGGTTACTGCGAGCGCGAGTGACGGCAACTGCTTCTGCCGCCCGCTTCCAAATCCGAGCGAGCGAGCAACCAATCCCTCCCCGCCTACTCCACCGTCACCGACTTCGCCAGATTCCTCGGCTTGTCCACGTCCGTCCCCTTCACCAGCGCCGCGTGGTACGACAGCAGTTGCAGCGACACGACGTGCAGCACCGGCGACAGCATGCCGTAGTGCTCGGGCATCGGGAGGATATGTACGCCTTCGGACTCGGCGATTTCGCTCCCGGCGTCGGCGAAGACGTAGAGTTCGCCGCCGCGCGCGCGGACTTCCTGCAGGTTCGACTTCAGCTTTTCGAGCAGCTCGTCGGCGGGCGCGATCGCGATCACCGGCATGTCCTTGTCGACGAGCGCGAGCGGGCCGTGCTTGAGTTCGCCGGCGGCATAGGCTTCGGCGTGGATGTAGGAGATTTCCTTGAGCTTGAGCGCGCCTTCCATCGCGATCGGCCAGTGGCGGCCGCGGCCGAGGAAGAGGGCATGGTGCTTGCCGGCGAAGCGCTGCGCCCAGCGTTCGATTTCGGGTTCGAGTTCGAGGACTTTCTGCACCGCGACCGGCAGGTGGCGCAGTGCGCCGAGATGGCGGGCTTCGTCGGCTTCGGACAAGCGCCCGGCGAGGCGCGCGAGCGCGAGGGTCAGCATCGCGAGCGCGGCGAGCTGCGTGGTGAAGGCTTTCGTCGAGGCGACGCCGATTTCGGGGCCGGCACGGGTGATGAAGCGCAGGCTCGCTTCGCGGACGATCGCCGATTCGGGCACGTTGCAGATCGCGAGGGTGCGCGTCATGCCGAGGCTCTTCGCGTGCTTCAGCGCGGCGAGCGTGTCGGCGGTTTCGCCGGACTGCGAAATCACGACGACGAGCGTGTCGGGATCGGGCACGGATTCGCGGTAGCGGTATTCGCTCGCGATCTCGACGCTGCACGGCACTTTCGCGACCGATTCGAGCCAGTAGCGCGCGACGAGGCCGGCGTGATAGCTCGTGCCGCAGGCGAGGACGAGCACGCGCTGCACGCCGCCGAGCACGTCGGCCGCCTGGCTGCCGAAGAGCTGCGGGCTCACGGTGCCGCCGCCGCCGATGATCTCGAGCGTATTCGCGAGCGCCTGCGGCTGCTCGAAAATTTCCTTCTGCATGTAGTGGCGGTACTGGCCGAGCTCGACCGCGTCGGCGGACAGGCTCGACAGATGAACTTCGCGCTCGACCGGCGCGCCGTCGGGTCGCACGATGCGGTAGCCGCCGACGCGCAGTTCGGCGAGGTCGCCGTCTTCGAGGTACACGACCTTGCGCGTGACCTGGAGCAGCGCCGCGGTGTCCGACGCCGCGTACATGCCGTTGTCCGCGACGCCGAGTAAGAGCGGCGAGCCGCGCCGGGCGACGATCGCACGCTCGGGCTCGGCTTCGGCGATCACGCCGATCGCGTAGGCGCCGACGAGTTCGTTCGTCGCGAGGCGCACCGCCTCGAAGAGGTCCGGCTGCGAGCGCAGCTTGTAGTGGATCAGGTGCGCGATCGCTTCGGTGTCGGTCTCGGACTCGAAGCGGTAGCCTTCGGCCTGGAGTCTTTCCTTGATCGCCTCGAAGTTCTCGATGATGCCGTTATGGACGACCGCGAGTCCGCCGGAAATGTGCGGGTGCGCGTTGCGCTCGGACGGCACGCCGTGCGTCGCCCAGCGCGTGTGCGCGATGCCCATGCTGGCTTTGAGTTCCTTCGCGTCGGCGAGCGCGGCGAGTTCGGCGACGCGGCCGGTCGAGCGCAGGCGCTTCAGCCCGTCGCCGAGCACGGCGAGGCCGGCCGAGTCGTAGCCGCGATACTCGAGCTTGCGCAGCCCTTCGAGGAGGACGGGCACGACGTTGTCGGTCGCGATCGCTGTGACGATGCCGCACATGGTTCTTCTCCTGCCTTATTTTTTGACCGGCCGCTTCCAGCCGGGAATGCTGATCTGTCTCGCGCGCGACACGGTCAGTTCGCCGGCGGGTGCGTCCTTCGTCAGCGTCGTGCCCGCGCCGAGCGTCGCGCCGCGGCCGATGCGCACCGGCGCGACGAGTTGCGAGTCGGAGCCGATGAAGACGTCGTCCTCGACCGTCGTGCGGTACTTGTTCGCGCCGTCGTAATTGCAGGTGATCGTCCCGGCGCCGACATTGACGCGCGCGCCGATGTCGGCGTCGCCGATATAGGCCAGGTGGTTCGCCTTCGAGTGGTCGGCGATCGCGCTGTTCTTGACCTCGACGAAATTGCCCAGATGCACGCCGTCGCCGAGCGTCGTCCCGGGGCGCGTCCGCGCGTACGGTCCGATCACGCAGTCGCGGCCCGTCGTCGTGTCCTCGACGTGCGAGAACGGCGCGAGCCGGGTGCCGGCACCGAGGCGCGCGTTGCGCACGACGCAGTTCGCGCCGATGCGCACGTCGTCGGCGATCTCGACGTTGCCTTCGAAGACGCAGTTCACGTCGATCTCGACGTCGCGCCCGCAGACGATCTCGCCGCGCACGTCGATGCGTGCCGGGTCGAGCAGCGTGACGCCTTCGTCCATCAGCCGCGCGGCGATGTTGCGCTGGTGGATGCGTTCGAGTTCCGCGAGCTGCGGCTTGCTGTTGACGCCGAGCGTTTCCCACACCGCGTCGGGCGCGACGGTGACGATGTCGATGCCTTCGCCGACCGCCATGCCGATGATGTCGGTCAGGTAGTACTCGCGCTGCGCGTTGTCGTTGCCGAGCCGGCCGAGCCAGTCGCGCAGCCGCGCGACCGGCGCGACGAGGATGCCGGTATTGACTTCGCGCACGCGGCGCTCGTCGGCGCTCGCGTCCTTCTCCTCGACGATGCGCACGACCTTGCCCGTGGCGTCGCGCAGGATGCGGCCGTAGCCGGTCGGCTCGGGAAGTTCGACGGTCAGCAGTGCGAGCCGCTCGCTGCCCGCCGCGTCGCGCAGGCGGCGCAGCGTCGGCGCGCCGATCAGCGGTACGTCGCCGTACAGCACGAGCGCCATGCCGTCGGGGCCCAGATGCGGCAGCGCCTGCTGCACCGCGTGGCCGGTGCCGAGCTGCGGCTCCTGCAGCGCCCACGCGACGTCCGCGTCCTGCAGCCGCGCGCGGACCGCGTCGGCGGCGTGCCCGTAGACGACGCAGATCCGGTCGGCGTCCAGCGTTTGCGCTGCAGCAATGACATGTTCGAGCATCGGCCGGCCGGCGATCGGCTGCAGCACTTTCGGCAGCACCGAGCGCATCCGCTTGCCTCGGCCGGCAGCGAGGATCACAACTTGCATGGGCGTTCCGTCGGGAAAAAAACGGCGTCGATTCTAACATGCGGTCGTTTACCGCCCCGCCTTCGACACGGTTCGCTACAGTGCTCTGCGCACCGTGCCGCACTGCAGCAAAAATGTTGACGCAGATCGTGCAGCGGCACCGAGGCGATGGCTAGAATTCGCGCGTCGCTTCAAAACACAGGGCAGGACCATCATGACGCAAGCCGTCACCCAATTCATACAGAACCGCGTCTTCGACGAAATCCAGGTCGGCGACCGCGCCGAACTCGTGCGCACGCTGCGCCCCGACGACATCCACCTTTTTGCGGTGATGTCGGGCGACGTCAACCCGACGCATGTGGACACCGAGTTCGCCCGCTCGAGCCAGTTCCGTGAAGTCGTCGGCCACAGCATGTGGGGCAGCACGCTGATCTCGACCGTGCTCGGCACCGAATTCCCCGGGCCCGGCACCGTGTACGTGTCGCAGAGCCTGAATTTCTGGCGCCCGATCACGATCGGCGACACGCTGACGATCGGCGTCACCTGCCGCGAGAAATACGAACACAACCATCACATCGTCTTCGACTGCGTCGCGCTGAACCAGGACGGGCTGAAAGTCATCGACGGCACGGCCGAAGTGCAGGCGCCGACCGAGAAGATCAAGCGCGCGCGCATCAACCTGCCGGAAGTGATGATCTCGGACCGCGAGCTGCGCTACGGCCACCTGCTGTCGATCACCGCCGGCAAGTCGCCGATCCCAATCGCGGTCGCGCACCCGTGCGACCCGGAGTCGCTCCGCGGGCCGGTGCAGGCCGCGCAGGCGGGTCTCGTCGATCCGGTCCTCGTCGGCCCGGAAGCGAAGATCCGTGCGGTCGCGGAGCAGGAAGGGCTCGACCTGAAGGGTTTCCGCATCGTCGACGTTCCCCACAGTCACGCGTCGGCCGAGACCGCGGTCGCACTCGCGCGCGACGGTATCGTCGAGGCGCTGATGAAGGGATCGCTGCACACCGACGAGCTGATGAGCGCGGTGCTCTCGAAGACGGGCGGGCTGCGCACCGCGCGCCGCGTGAGCCACGTTTTCATGGCCGACGTGCCGACCTACCCGCACCCGCTCCTGATCACCGATGCCGCCGTCAACATCGAGCCGACGCTCGAGGAAAAGGTCGACATCATCCAGAACGCGATCGACCTCGCGCACGTGCTGGGCCTCGCCGAGCCGAAGGTCGCGATCCTGTCGGCGGTCGAGACCGTGACGTCGAAGATCCGCTCGACGATCGACGCCGCGGCGCTGTGCAAGATGGCCGACCGCGGCCAGATCAAGGGCGGCCTGCTCGACGGTCCGCTCGCGTTCGACAACGCGGTGTCGCTCGTCGCTGCGAAGACGAAGGGCATCCGCTCGCTCGTCGCCGGCAACGCCGACATCCTCGTCGTGCCGGACCTCGAGTCGGGGAACATGGTCGCGAAGCAGCTCGAATACCTCGCGAATGCACTGATGGCCGGCGTCGTGCTCGGCGCGCGCGTGCCGATCGTGCTGACGAGCCGCGCCGACACCGCCGAAACGCGCACCGCGTCGTGCGCGATCGCGCAGCTGATGGCGCACAAGAAGCGCGAGGCGGGGCTGGCATGAGAGCGGTCCTCGTCATCAACGCGGGATCGAGCAGCCTGAAGTTCGCACTGTTCGCGACCGAGCCGGAACTCGCGTCGAGCCCGGCGCTGTCGGGCCAGATCGAAGGCATCGGTGCGACACCCGAACTGTCCGCGAAGGACGCGCTCGGGCAGCGCTTCCACGAGCCGGTCAATGCCAGCGGAAGCCTCGACGAACAACACCGCGGCGCGCTGACCCACCTCTTCGGCTGGCTCGCCGCGCACAACCCTGCGCTCGACATCGTCGCCGCCGGTCACCGCATCGTGCATGGCGGCGAACTGCACAGCGCGCCGGTGCGGCTCAACGAATCCGTGCTGCGCGACCTCGACCGCTTCGTCGCGCTCGCGCCGCTGCACCAGCCGCACAACCTGCGCGCAGTGCGCGCGGTCACCACGTTGATGCCGGACATCCCGCAGGTCGGCTGCTTCGACACCGCGTTCCACCGCACGCAGCCCGCACTCGCGCAGGCGTTCGCGCTGCCGCGCTCGATCACCGCCGAAGGCGTCAAGCGCTACGGCTTCCACGGACTGTCGTACGACTACGTCGCGCGCCAGTTGCCGGAAGTCGTCGGCGAACGCTCGGGCGGCGCGGTGCTGATCGCCCACTTGGGCAACGGCGCGTCGATGTGCGCGCTGCGCGACGGCCGGAGCGTCGCCTCGACGATGGGCTTCACCGCGGTCGACGGCCTGATGATGGGCACCCGCACCGGCAGCCTCGACCCCGGGGTGCTGCTGTACCTGCTGGAACAGAAAGGCATGGACGCGAAAGCGCTGACGCGCCTGCTCTACAAGGAGTCGGGGCTGCTCGGGGTGTCGGGTATCAGCCAGGACATGCGCACGCTGCTCGCGTCCGATGCGCCTGCAGCGAAGGAGGCAGTCGATCTCTTCTGCTACCGCATCGCGCGCGAAATCGGCTCGCTCGCGGCAGCGGCGGGCGGGCTCGACGCGCTCGTCTTCACCGGCGGCATCGGCGAACACGCGGCGCCGGTGCGCGCGCAGGTCGCGACGCTGTCGGCGTGGCTGGGCGTGAAGATCGACGCCGAGGCGAACTCCGCACACGCGAGACGGATCGACGCCCCGGACAGCCGCGTCGCGGTCGCGATCGTCCCGACGAACGAGGAAGGGATGATCGCGCGCTACACCGCGGAGCTCCTCGCGCTGTAGGCGGCAGGGGTCGCGACGAAAAGCAAAGGCGGCCGAGGCCGCCTTTTTCATCATGTACTGCTCGAACCCGCCGGCCCCGCTTAAGGGCGGTCCGCGTGGTTCAGCGCGGCAGGACGCTCTCGCCCATCAGGAACTGGTCGACCTCGCGGGCGCATTGACGCCCCTCGCGAATCGCCCACACGACCAGCGACTGGCCGCGGCGGACGTCGCCGGCAGCGAACACCTTCGGCGAAGTCGTCGCGTAACAGCCGGCGCCGTCGGTCGTCGCCTTCGCGTTGCCGCGGCCGTCCTTCTCGACGCCAAACGCATCGAGAAGGCTCGCCACCGGGTTCGTGAAGCCCATCGCGAAGAACACGAGATCCGCCTTCACGTCGAACTCGGAGCCCGGCACCTCGGACATCTTGCCGTCCTGCCATTCGAGCCGGACGGCCTTGAGGCCCTCGACCTTGCCGTCGGCGCCGTAGAACGACGTCGTCGCAACCGCGAAGTCGCGCTCGCAGCCTTCCTCGTGCGACGACGAGGTGCGGAACTTGATCGGCCAGTACGGCCACGTCAGCGCCTTGTTCTCCTGCTCGGGCGGCATCGGCATCAGCTCGAACTGCGTCACGCTCGCCGCACCGTGGCGGTTCGACGTGCCGACGCAGTCGGAGCCGGTGTCGCCGCCGCCAATGACGACGACGTGCTTGCCTTCGGCCGAGATCGGATTCGGTGCGCCGCCGGCGACCGCCTTGTTCTGCGGGATCAGGAATTCGAGCGCGAAATGCACCCCGTCGAGCTCGCGCCCCGGCACCAGCAGGTCGCGCGGCACTTCGGAGCCGCCGGCAAGGATCACCGCGTCGAACTCCTTCTTCAGCGTCTCGGCATCGATCACTTCCTTCGCATCGTTGACGATGCCCGCCGGCACGTCCGCCGAGCCGACGACGACGCCGGTGCGGAACGTCACGCCTTCGGCCTGCATCTGCTCGACGCGGCGGTCGATCAGTCCCTTCTCCATCTTGAAGTCGGGGATGCCGTAGCGCAGCAGGCCGCCAATGCGGTCGTTCTTCTCGAACACGGTCACGTCGTGGCCGGCGCGCGCGAGTTGCTGCGCGGCGGCGAGACCGGCCGGGCCCGAGCCGACGACCGCGACCGTCTTGCCGGTTTTCGCCTGCGGCGGACGCGGCGCGACCCAGCCCTCTTCCCACGCCTTGTCGATGATCGCGTGCTCGATCGACTTGATGCCGACCGGGTCCGCGTTGATGTTCAGCGTGCAGGCGGCCTCGCACGGCGCGGGGCAGATGCGGCCGGTGAACTCCGGGAAGTTGTTCGTCTGATGCAGCACTTCGATCGCCTGGCGCCACTGGTCGCGATAAACGAGGTCATTCCAGTCCGGAATGATGTTGTTCACCGGGCAGCCGCTGTTGCAGAACGGAATGCCGCAATCCATGCAGCGCGCGCCCTGCACCGCCGCCTCCTCGTCGGTCAGGCGCATGACGAATTCCTTGTATTTCGTCACGCGCTCGGCAACGGGCTCGTAGGCCTCGGAAAGACGCTGATACTCCAGAAATCCCGTGGGCTTGCCCATTTTTACGCGGCCTCCAGTTGCTTCTGCTTCAGCGCGGCCATCTCGGCCAGCGCCCGACGATATTCATGCGGCATCACCTTGACAAACTTGCAGCGCCACGCGGACCAGTTTCCGAGGATCTCGCGCGCGTGCTCGCTGCCGGTGTAGCGCGCGTGGCGCTCGATCAGCCCCTTCAGGATCAGCTCGTCGCCCATCTCGAGATGGTCGATGTCGACGCGGCCGTGCGACTCGAGGTCGTCGCCGGACTCCGAGCCCTTGCGCGCCTCGATCTCTTCGGGCACCGGTTCGAGCGCGACCTGCGCCATGTTGCAGCGCTGGCCAAACGTGCCGTCCTCGTCGAGCACGTACGCGACGCCGCCCGACATGCCGGCGGCGAAGTTGCGGCCTGTCGGCCCGAGCACGACGACCGTGCCGCCGGTCATGTATTCGCAGCCGTGGTCGCCGACGCCCTCGACGACCGCGGTCGCGCCCGAGTTGCGCACCGCGAAGCGCTCCCCGGCGACCCCGCAGAAGTACGCCTCGCCTTCGATCGCGCCGTACAGCACGGTGTTGCCGATGATGATGTTCTCGGTCGACAGGCCGCGGAACGACGCCTGCGGCCGCACGACGACGCGGCCGCCCGACAGGCCCTTGCCGACGTAGTCGTTGCCTTCGCCGACGAGTTCGAGCGTGACGCCGCGCGCGAGGAAGGCCGCGAAGCTCTGGCCGGCCGTGCCGGTCAGCGTGACGTGCAGCGTGTCGTCCGGCAGCCCGGCGTGACCGAATTTCGCGGCGACGCGGCCGGACAGCATCGCGCCGACCGTGCGGTTGATGTTCCTCACCGGCAGGTCGATGCGCACCGCTTCGCCGCGTTCGAGCGCCGGCTTCGCGAGTTCGACGAGCTGGTTGTCGAGTGCCTTTTCGAGGCCGTGATCCTGCGTCTCGATCTGCCGCAGCGAGACGGTTTCCGGCACCGTCGGCCGGTAGAAGATGCGGCTGTAGTCGAGGCCGCAGGCCTTCCAGTGCTCGAGGCCCTTCTTCATGTCGAGCAGATCCGCGCGGCCGATCAGGTCGTCGAACTTGCGGATACCGAGCTGCGCCATCAGCTCGCGCACTTCCTCGGCGACGAAGAAGAAGTAGTTGACGACGTGCTCCGGCTGGCCGGTGAAGCGCTTCCGGAGCTCCGGGTCCTGCGTCGCGACGCCGACCGGGCAGGTGTTCAGGTGGCACTTGCGCATCATGATGCAGCCTTCGACGACGAGCGGCGCGGTCGCGAAGCCGAACTCGTCGGCGCCGAGCAGGGCGCCGATGATGACGTCGCGGCCGGTCTTCATCTGGCCGTCGACCTGCACGCGGATGCGGCTGCGCAGGCGGTTCAGCACGAGCGTCTGCTGCGTCTCGGCGAGGCCGAGTTCCCACGGCGAGCCCGCGTGCTTGATCGAGCTCCAGGGGCTCGCGCCGGTCCCGCCGTCGTGGCCGGCGATCACGACGTGGTCGGCCTTCGCCTTCGCGACGCCCGCCGCGACGGTGCCGACGCCGATCTCGGAGACGAGTTTCACGGAGATCGACGCGGCCGGGTTCGCGTTCTTCAGGTCGTGGATCAGCTGCGCGAGATCCTCGATCGAGTAGATGTCATGGTGCGGCGGCGGCGAGATCAGGCCGACGCCCGGCACCGAGTGGCGCAGGAAGCCGATGTACTCGCTGACCTTGTGGCCGGGCAGCTGGCCGCCCTCGCCGGGCTTCGCGCCCTGCGCCATCTTGATCTGGATCTGGTCGGCATTGACGAGGTACTCGGCGGTGACGCCGAAGCGGCCCGAGGCGACCTGCTTGATCGCCGAGCGCAGGCTGTCGCCGGCCTTCAGCTCGAGGTCGCGCGCGATCCGGCCTTCGCCGATGACCTGCGACATCCGCAATGCCTGCGTGACCGGCTTGAAGCGCATCGGGTCCTCGCCGCCCTCGCCGGTGTTCGACTTGCCGCCGATGCGGTTCATCGCGACGGCGAGCGTCGCGTGTGCCTCGGTCGAGATCGAGCCGAGCGACATCGCGCCGGTCGCGAAGCGCTTGACGATCTCCTTCGCCGGCTCGACTTCGTCGAGCGGGACCGCGCTGCCGGCGGGCTTGATCTCGAATAGGCCGCGCAGCGTCATGTGACGCTTGCTCTGGTCGTTGATCAGCTTCGCGTATTCCTTGTACGTGTCGCCCTTGCCGGAGCGGGTCGCGTGCTGCAGCTTCGCGATCGCGTCGGGCGTCCACATGTGTTCGTCGCCGCGCACGCGGAACGCGTAGTCGCCGCCGGTTTCGAGCAGGCCGGCGAGCACCGGGTCGTGGCCGAACGCCTTGTTGTGCAGGCGCAGCGCTTCGTCCATGACTTCGAACACGCCGATGCCTTCGACCTGGCTCGTCGTGCCCGTGAAGTACTTGTCGCAAAGCGCCTGCTTCAGGCCGACCGCCTCGAAGATCTGCGCACCGGTGTACGACATGTAGGTCGAGATGCCCATCTTCGACATGACCTTCATCAGGCCCTTGCCGATCGCCTTGACGAAGTGCTTGATCGCCTTCTCACCGGCCTCGGACGGGTTTGGCGACTGAGCGGAAACCTGCAGCAGCGTTTCCATCGCGAGGTACGGATGCACCGCTTCGGCGCCGTAGCCCGCGAGCACCGCGAAATGATGGACTTCGCGGGCCGAGCCCGTCTCGACGACGAGACCGGCGCGCGTGCGCAGGCCCTTCGTCACCAGGTGCTGGTGGATCGCGGAGGTCGCGAGCAGCGCCGGGATCGCGACGTTGTCCGCATCGACCTTGCGGTCCGAGACGATCAGGATGTTGAAGCCCTGGAGGACCGCGTCCTCGGCTTCCGCGCACAGCGTCGCGAGCCGCGCCTCGACGCCGTCCTTGCCCCACGCGGCCGGGTAGCAGAGATCGAGCTCGGTCGAGCGGAAGCGGCTGTCGGCGTAGGCGGCGATGTTGCGGATCTTCGCCATGTCGGCGAAGTCGAGCACCGGCTGCGTGACTTCCAGTCGGTACGGCGGGTTGATCTCGTTGATCTCCAGCAGGTTCGGCTTCGGCCCGATGAAGGACACGAGCGACATCACGAGCTGCTCGCGGATCGGGTCGATCGGCGGGTTCGTGACCTGCGCGAAGAGTTGACGGAAGTAGTTATAGAGCGGCTTTTCCTTCGCCGACAGCACCGCGAGCGGCGAGTCGTTGCCCATCGAGCCGGTCGCTTCCTCGCCGCTCTTGCCCATCGGCTCGAGGATGAATTTGATGTCCTCCTGCGTGTAGCCGAAAGCCTGCTGGCGGTCGAGCACCGAAGCGGCGCACTCCGGCGCTCCCGCGTCGGCGGGCGCCGCGAGTTCGTCGAACTTGATGTTGATGCGGCGGATCCACTCGCGGTACGGCTTCGCGGTTGCAAGCGACTCCTTCAGCTCGCGGTCGTCGATGATGCGCCCCTGTTCGAGGTCGATCATGAACATCTTGCCCGGCTGCAGGCGCCACTTCTTGACGATCTTGCTGTCCGGGATCGGCAGCACGCCCGATTCGGACGCCATCACGACGAAATCGTCGTCGGTGACGAGGTAGCGCGCCGGGCGCAAGCCGTTGCGGTCGAGGGTCGCGCCGATCTGGCGGCCATCGGTGAAGGCAACCGCGGCGGGGCCGTCCCACGGCTCCATCATCGCCGCGTGGTATTCGTAGAACGCGCGCCGCCGCTCGTCCATCAGCGTGTGCGACTCCCACGCTTCGGGAATCATCATCATCATCGCGTGGGCGAGCGAATAGCCGCTCATCACGAGCAGTTCGAGCGCGTTGTCGAACGACGCCGAGTCCGACTGACCAGGGTAGATCAGCGGCCAGATCTTTTCGAGATCGGCCCCGAGCAGCGGCGACGACACGCCTTTCTCGCGCGCGCGCATCCAGTTGTAGTTGCCGCGCAGCGTGTTGATCTCGCCGTTGTGGGCGATGAAGCGGAACGGATGCGCCAGGTCCCACTTCGGGAAAGTGTTCGTCGAGAAGCGCTGATGCACGAGCGCGAGCGCCGACACCGCGCGCTCGTCGGCGAGGTCGCAGTAGTATTCGCCGACCTGGGTCGCGAGCAGCAGGCCCTTGTAATTCACGGTGCGAGCCGACATCGACACCATGTAGAACTCTTTGCCGTGCTTGAGGTTCAGGTCGTTGATCGCATTCGCCGCGCGCCGGCGGATGACGAAGAGCTTGCGCTCGAGCGCGTCGGTGACCATGATCTCCGGGCCGCGGCCGATGAACACCTGGCGCATGACCGGCTCCTTGGCCTTCACCGTCGGCGACATCGGCATTTCGCGATTGACCGGCACGTCGCGCCAGCCGAGCACGACCTGACCTTCGGCGCGCACCGCGCGACCGATCTCTTCCTCGCACGCGAGCCGCGATGCCTGCTCCTTCGGCAGGAACACCATGCCGACACCGTATTCGCCGGACGGCGGCAGCGTGACACCCTGCTTCGCCATTTCTTCGCGATACAGCGTGTCGGGAATCTGGATCAGGATGCCGGCGCCGTCACCCTGCAGGACGTCCGCGCCGACCGCGCCTCGGTGATCGAGATTCTTGAGGATCTCGAGCCCCTGACTGATGATTTCGTGGCTCTTGGCGCCCTTGATGTGAGCAATGAAACCCACGCCACAGGCATCGTGTTCATTGGCCGGGTCGTACAGACCCTGCTTTTGGGGGAGATCCATCACGTTCTTCCTCGACACAGCACGTTTACCGGAAAAACCCGGCACAAATCTGGGCGACCGGCGCCGCATGCAAAAAACGCACCAAAGTAGTGCGGACATCAAAAAAGCCGGGGTGCACTCGCACACCGGCTCTCCTCAGCCAGTGCGCAAGCACACGGCCGCTACGTACCCTTCAGGCGGGCTAAAGAATATACATTCGCGAAACTCGTGTTTCAAGAATTTTTTGCATTGCGGTAAGACTATGATGATTCAATGAATTTCGCCCACCGCGAAGAGCCGGCGGTGCTCCTTCATCGCGTAGCGGTCGGTCATTCCGGCGATGTAGTCCGCGATCGCGCGCGGCTTGTCGGCCTGCGCCCGAGCCTGATACTGCGGCGGCAGGAGCCGGGCGTCGCTCATGAACGCGTCGAAGAGATCCCTGACGATCCGCCGCGCCTTGTCCGTCATGCGCAGGACCTGGTAGTGCTGGTAGAGCTTGTCGCGTAGGAAGAGCTTCAGCTCCTTGAGCCGCGGCTGCAGTTGGTCGGAGTACGCGACGAGGGGCGACGCCCGATGCACGTCGGCGAGGCAGCCGATGCCCGCGTCCGCGATGTTCGCCTGCGTCCTGGCGATGAGGTCGAGCGCCATCGTGTTGATCATGCGACGGATCGTCTCGTGGATCAGGCGACGCCCGCCGAGGCCGGACCAGACGGCCTCGACCTCCCGGCGGCAGTCGGCGAAGATCGCAACCGCTTCGAGCTGCTCGAGCGAAATCAGCCCGGAGCGCAGCCCGTCGTCGACATCGTGGTTGTTGTACGCGATCTCGTCGGCGAGGTTCGTCAGCTGCGCTTCGAGCGACGGCTGCAGGCCGTCGCGGAAGCGCCGGCCGAGTTCGCCGAGCTGTTCCGCCCGTGCGCGCGAACAGTGCTTCAGGATGCCTTCGCGGGTCTCGAATGTGAGGTTCAGGCCGTCGAAAGCCGCGTAATGCTCTTCGAGCAGGTCGACTGTCCGCAACGATTGCAGGTTGTGCTCGAAGCCGCCATGCGCCTTCATGCACGAATTCAGCGCGTCCTGCCCGGCGTGGCCGAACGGCGTGTGGCCGAGATCGTGCGCCAGCGCGATCGCTTCGGCGAGGTCCTCGTTCAGCCCGAGCGTGCGCGCGACGCTGCGGCTGATCTGCGCAACCTCGATGCTGTGGGTCAGGCGGGTCCGGAAGAGGTCGCCTTCGTGATTGACGAACACCTGCGTCTTGTATTCGAGGCGGCGGAACGCGGTGCAATGGACGATGCGGTCACGGTCCCGCTGGAATTCGCTGCGCACGCCGGGCGACGGCTCGGGATGCACCCGGCCGCGCGAATTCGACTCGGTAACGGCGAAGGCGGCGAGCGCGCTCATCGGCAGCGCGCTTCGATCGCCGCGGCGATGTGGTCCGGTGCGGCTCCGCCGTGGATCACGGCGTTGCCGATCGCGCGCAGTAGGATCAATCGCAAGCGTCCGGCCTCGACCTTCTTGTCGCTAGCCATCAGATCCAGATAACGCTCGACCGGCAACCGGGGCCCGAATACCGGCAGCCCCGCGCGCAGGTGCAGCGCCTCGACGCGCGCGACGTCCGCCGCGTCGATCCAGCCGAGCCGGCGCGAAAGTTCGGCCGCCATCATCGTGCCGGCGGCGACCGCCTCGCCGTGCAGCCAGTTGCCGTAACCCATGCCGGTCTCGATCGCATGGCCGAACGTGTGGCCGAGGTTCAGCAGCGCGCGCTCGCCCTGTTCGGTCTCGTCGGCTGCGACGACATCGGCCTTGTTCGCGCACGAACGTTCGACGGCGAACGCGAGCGCGTCCGGATCACGCGCGAGCAGACCCTCGATGTTCGCTTCCAGCCACTCGAACAGCCCGAAATCCCGGATTAGCCCGTACTTGATCACTTCGGCGAGGCCGGCGCGGAGTTCGCGATCGGGCAAGGTGTCGAGCGTGCCGATGTCGGCCAGCACCAGGCGCGGCTGGTAGAACGCGCCGATCATGTTCTTGCCGAGCGGGTGATTGATCGCGGTCTTGCCGCCGACCGATGAATCGACCTGGGACAGCAGCGTCGTCGGCACCTGGATGAAGGGCATCCCGCGCTGGTAGGTCGCCGCCGCGAAACCGGCCATGTCGCCGACCACGCCGCCGCCGAGCGCGAGCAATGTCGTCGAGCGCTCGCAGCGCTCGGCGAGCAGCGCGTCGAAGATGAGGTTGAGTGTCTGCCAGTCCTTGTGCGACTCACCATCCGGAAGCTCGACGGCGTGCACCGCAACGTCCGCGCGCTGCAACGTCGCACGCAGCCGGTCGAAGTACAGCGGCCCGACGACGTCGTTCGTAACGATCGCCACGCGTGGCGTCTTGAGAAACGGGCGGATCAGCGCCGGATCGTCGAGAAGCCCGCGCCCGATGCGGATCGGGTAGGACCGGTCACCCAGGGCGACATTCAGTGTTCGCATCTTTCTTCCTGAAGTCTTCGATCGCCTTCTCGATCTGGCGCACCATCCCGCCGGGATTGCCTCGCCCGCCGTCGATGACGATGTCGGCAACCTCGCGGTACAGCGGGTCCCGCTCACGGAACAGGCTCTCGATCCGCTCGCGCGGATTCGCGACCTGGAGCAGCGGCCGGTTGCGATCGTGCCGCGTGCGTTCCCACAGGACCGAGGTCGGCACGTTCAGGTAGACGACGATACCGCGCGACGACAGGACAGCACGGTTCACCGGCGCGAGCACCACGCCGCCACCGGTCGCGAGAACCAGGCCCGACTCGCGGGTGAGCTCGTCGAGAAGCTGGCTTTCCCGCCGGCGAAACCCGGCCTCGCCCTCGATCTCGAAAATCGTCGGCACTTTCACGCCCGTGCGCGCTTCGATTTCGTGGTCGCAGTCGACGAAGCGCATCTGGTGCCGCTTCGCGAACTCCCGCCCCACCGTGGTCTTTCCGGCACCCATCATGCCAACGAGAACGACTAACACCGACGCAACATCCGAAGTTTGAGTTTCCAGGCGCGTCGGCCACCGGCCGGCGACGCCTTAACGGAGCGTTAGTGTATCCGCGACGATCCTCGGGGTGATGAAAATCAGCAGTTCGGAACGGTTCGAGATCTTCTGCGTATTGCGGAACAGCACACCGAGGTACGGAATGTCACCGAGCACCGGCACCTTCGCGACGTTGCTTATTTCCTCTTCCTCGTAGATGCCGCCGATGATGACGGTCCCGCCGTTTTCCACGAGCACTTCGCTCTTGATGTTCTTGGTATCGATCGCCGGCACCGGGATGCCCGCGAGGGTCCGCGGCTGATCCTTGTTGACCAGCACCTGTAGCTGGATCCGGCCGTCGGGGGTGATCTGCGGCTTGACCTTCAGCGACAGCACGGCCTTCTTGAACGACACGCTCGTCGCGCCGGAACTCGACGCCTCCTGATAGGGGATCTCGGTCCCCTGCTCGATCGACGCTTCGACCTGGTTCGCGGTGAGCACGCGCGGACTCGACACGACCCGGCCACGCGCGTCCGATTCGAGCGCGGACAGTTCGAGGTTGAGGAAGCGCGTCGCCGCATTGTTGAACAGGATCAGCGAGAACGTCGAGGGCGTGCCCGCAGCCGGTTGCGCGGGAAGATTGACGTTCGTGAAATCGTCCAGCGTCGGCACCGGATCCACGATCTGGCCCGAATGAAAGGTCGTGTCGTTCAGGCTCGCACCCGGCAGGACGTTCTTTCCGCCGATCTTCCAAGGGTCGCTGCCGTGGAAGCCGAGCCTCACGCCGAGATCGCGCGCGAAATCCTTGTTCGCCTCGACGATCCGCGCCTCGATCATCACTTGCCGCGGGGGAATGTCGATTTCCGTGATCAGGCGGCGCAATTCGTTCAACCGGGACGGAACGTCCGTCACGAAGATCTTGTTGCTGCGCTCATCGGACACGACGCTGCCGCGCTTCGACAACACCGTCTGGTCCTTGCTCTTCAGGAAGTCGAAGATTTCCTGCGCCTTGTGATAGTTGATCTGGAAGCCTTCGGTCTGCAGCGGCTCCAGGTCCGCGATCTGCGCCTGCGCTTCGAGCTGCAGCTTTTCGCGCGTCGCCAGTTCCTCGCTCGGCGCGATCCAGATGACGTTGCCGGTCTTGCGCATGTCCAGGCCCTTCGCCTGGAGGATGATGTCGAGGGCCTGATCCCACGGCACATCCTTGAGGCGCAGCGTCAGGCTCCCCTGCACCGAGTCGCTGGTGATGATGTTGAAGTTGGTGAAATCGGCGATGACCTGCAGCACCGAGCGGACATCGACGTTCTGGAAATTCAGCGACAGCTTTTCGCCCCCGAACTGCCCGCGGGCACCCTGCACGAGCTTGTTGGGGTCTTCGACGACGCGCCGCACTTCGAGCACGAACTGGTTGTCGCTCTGATACGCGTTGTGCTCCCACTGGCCGGTCGGCGCGACCGTCAGCCGCACGTTCTTTCCCTGCGGCTGAGTCGTTATCGACGTCACGGGCGTCGCAAAATCGGTGACGTCGGAGCGGCGGCGAAGGTGCTCGGGGATCGAAGTGTCGAGAAATTCGACGACGAGGTTCGCGCCCTGCCGCCGGATGTCGATGCCGGTATTGGGATTGGACAACTGCACGACCACGCGGCCCTCTCCGTCCTTGCCGCGGCGGAACGTGACGTCGCGGATGCTCTTTCCTTCGCCGGCGCCATCCTGCGCCTTCGGTGCGGCGAAGTTCGCCATCGCCTCCGAAACCGACGTCGACGCGACCGCCTCGCGGTCGACGGGCGACAGCGCGATGACGACTTCGCGTCCGTCGACCCGCACGTCGAACGGCGTGATGCGGGACAGATTGAGCACCAGCCGCGTGCGGTCGCCGACCTGGACGATGTTCGCGCTGCGCAGATCCCCTTGACCGATGTCCTGCTGCGTGCGGCCGAGACCGTTGGCTGTGCCGTGGAAATCGAACGCGAGCCGCGGCGGATTGGCGACGCTGAAGCTCGGCGGCGGGCTCGCCAGCGGTTCCTTCAGCGTCAGCTTCACGTAGACGCTGCCGCCCTGCTGCGAAACATCCATCGCGGTGATGCGGTTGGTCGCGGCACTCGCGGGCGCCGCGGACTGCGCGAGCGCGGCCGGAATCGACAGCACCAGCGCGACCAGCGTGCAGACGAGCGACATGAAACGCTTGTACATCATCGTGTTGCCTCCTGGCGCTCCTGCAACAGCAACTTGCTGGTGCGCTCCACCCAGTCGCCATTCAAGTCTTCGACGAGTTCTTTCACCATGACTTCGGTTTCAGTGATGTGGGTGACGAGACCGAAATTCTGTCCGACGTAATTTCCGACCCTGACCTGATAGAGACTCTTGTCCGCCTTGACCAGGGCATGTTCCTTGGCGCTCTGCTTCATCACCCCGACCAGTTCGAGCGATTCGAGCGGGAACGCTTCGAGCGGCTCGCGCAGACGGCCGAGATCCGGCCCGCTGCCGGCGCGGGCCTTCGCCTCCGGTTCGATGCGAGCGGGCGCGAAGGGCGTGGCGTCGCCGGCGGTGTATTCGACGACGGGGAAAGGGTGCACTTCGGGAAGCGGCTTGACCGTTCCCTTCATGCCTTTCTCCTGTTCCGCCATCCACCCGTGGATGTCCTCCTGGTCGGTCGAACACGCACCGAGCGCGACCGCGGACGCGAGAATCAGAAGGCTTTTCACCAGACTTCTCACTTGCCCCCCTTCTTCTGCGCCGCCTTCGCCTGCTGGCGCTGGCGGGCGAGTTCTTCCTCGTCGAGGTAGCGGTACGTCGTCGCCTTCGCATCGAGCTTGAGCATTCCGTCCTTTTGCCCTTCGAGCGCGATGTTGTTGAGCGTTACGATGCGGGGCATCGCGGCGACGTCCTCGGCGAACGCGCCGAGGTCGGCATACTCGCCGACGATCCGCACGTCGATCGGCATTTCGGCGTAGAAGTCCTTGACGACATCCGCGCCCGGCTTGAACAGCTCGAACTGCAGCCCGCGCCCGAGCCCGGCCTGGTTGATGTCCGACAGCAGCGAGTCCATTTCGGCGCGGTTCGGAAGCTGCTTCAGGAGCGCACCGAACTGGCGGTCCGTCTCCTCGAGCTGGAGCTTGTAGGCGCCGAGATTGACCGCGAGCTTCTTCTTCGACAGCCAGTCCTGGCGCAGCTGGACTTCCTCCGCTTCGCGCTGTTCGAGCAGCGCCGACTGGTCGCGCCAGTCGAACCACCAGGCCGCCGCCACCGTCGCGACGAGCAACGCGACAAATACGGCGATCCGCGGCGCGAGCGGCCAGGCCCCGGGGTCGTTCGGGTCGAGACCCTTGAAGTCCTGCGACAGACGCTCGAAATCGATCTTGCGGAGGTCGTCGAGCCTCACGGTTTCGCCCCCTGCTGTTCCTGCGCCGCCGGACTCTCGATCCCGACGTTCAGCGCGAATTCGCTCACGCGGCGGTTGTTCAGGTTCGCGGTCTTCACTTCGATCAGGTTCGGCTGTTCGAAGTGCGGCGATTCATCGAGGTTGCGCATCAGGTGGGAGACGCGCGAGTTCGACTGGGCGTATCCCGCCAGCGCGATTTTCGCGCCCGTCTGCTTGATCGATTTCAGGAATACGCCATCGGGCAGGCGCGTCCCGAGCTCGTTCAGCAGATGGACCGACTGGGCGCGCGTCGTCTGCAGCGATTCGATGACCTGCTTGCGCGCGAGAAGCGCGTCGATCTGCTCGCGCAGGCGCTTGATCTCCGCGATCTCGCCGTCGAGCTCGTGGATTTCGGTCTTGAAGAGGTCGTTGCGCCGCTCCTGGCGCTCGACGTAACCCGCCATCACGGAATGCACGAGCACGCCGACGGCAAGACCTGCGAGAACCATGAGACTGGATACGACGTAGAACTGCTGCCGCCGCTCCCGGCGCTTCAATTCTCGGTGGGGGAGCAGGTTGATTCGAATCATGGGTCGAATCTCCGTAGCGCCAGACCGCATGCGACCATCAGCGAAGGCGCATCAGCAAGCAGATTCTTCGGCCGGACGCGCGACGAGGCGAGCATTCCGGCAAACGGGTTGGCGACGACGGTCGCGACTTGCGTCCTGCCACCGACGACGTCGGCGAGGCCGGGCATGATCGCGCAGCCGCCGGCCAGGACGATGTGGTCGACCTGGTTGTATTGCGTCGACGTGAAGAAAAACTGCAGCGCGCGGGAGACTTCGAGCGCGAGGTTGTCCATGAACGGCCGCATCAGGTCGCGCGCGTAATCCTCGGGCAAGCCGCCGGACCGCTTCGCCGACTCGGCATCCTCGAGGCTCATGCCGTACTGACGCGCGATGTCCTGCGTCAGCTGGGTGCCGCCGAACGCCTGCTCGCGCGCGTAGATCTGCTGACCGTTCCGCAGCACCGACACGTTCATCACGTTCGCGCCGATGTCGATGACGGCGACGATCTTGTTCTCGCTCCCGCCGGGCAGCTGACGCCCGACGAGTTCGAACGCGGCTTCCGCGGCGAATGAATCGACGTCCATCACGACCGCTTTCAGGCCCGCGGCCTCGACGACGGCGACGCGGTCCTCGACCTTTTCCTTGCGCGAGGCCGCGATCAGCACTTCGACTTCGTCGGGACTGCCGGGCGACGGGCCAACGGTCTGAAAATCGAGATTGACTTCGTCGAGCGCGAACGGGATGTACTGGTTCGCTTCGGACTCGACCTGCAGCTCCATCTCCTGGTCCCGCAAGCCGGCGGGGAGAATCATCTTCTTCGTGATGACCGCCGACGCGGGCAGCGCGACCGCGACGTGGCGGATGCCCGCGCCCATGCGCCTGAGGGCGCGGCGGATCGAGTCGCCGACGGCTTCGATGCTGTTGATGTTGCCGTCGACGACGGCGTCGCGCGGCAGCGGTTCGATCGCGTAGCGCTCGATCCGATACCCCTCCTTCCCGCCTCCGGACAGCTCGACCATCTTCACCGATGACGATGAAATATCGAGCCCGGCCAGCTGGCGCACCTTCGGACGGAACAGGGAGAAGTCGATCACAAAGAAAAGCCCTTGAATCTCTTGGCGTTACGCCAGTCGGTGGACAGGCGTGGCGGATGCTAGCAACAAGCGCGAAGGGTGTAAATAGATGTAACGTTTCGGCCTTTTGTCGCGAAGATGGAGGGGACCTCCGGGCGCCCGTATAATCGGGGCCCCTACCCTGTTCTGGACCTTGAATGCGCTGGGTTTTCTACCCCCTCGCCGCCCTGATCGTCGCGCTTATCCTCGGCGTCGCGACGCTGGGAGCAATGTCGGCGCTCGCGTGGCCGAATCTCCCGTCCCTCGAGGCCTTGACCGACTACCGGCCAAAAATTCCGCTGCGAGTATACACATCCGACGGACACCTTCTCGGGGAGTTCGGCGAGGAGCGGCGCGCGGTCGTCCGGATCGACGAGGTGCCCGTCGAATTGAAGCAGGCGATCCTCGCCGCCGAAGACGAACGGTTCTACGAGCACCCCGGCATCGACGTGATCGGCATCGCCCGTGCGGCGCTCGCGAACGTCGTGTCGGGCGCACGCGGCCAGGGCGCGTCGACGATCACGATGCAGGTCGCGCGCAACTTCTTCCTGTCGCGCGAGAAGACGTACAACCGCAAGCTCTACGAGATCCTGCTCGCGCTGAAGATCGAGCGCAGCCTGACGAAGGACCAGATCCTCGAGCTCTACGTCAACCAGATCTACCTCGGCCAGCGCGCCTACGGCTTTTCGACGGCGGCACGGACCTACTTCGGCAAGTCGCTGCAGGAACTAACCCTTCCCGAGTCGGCGATGCTCGCCGGCCTGCCGAAGGCTCCGTCGGCGTACAACCCGATCGCGAACCTGCGCCGTGCGACGCTGCGGCAGCAGTACGTGCTGCGGCGGATGCTCGAAGCCGGCTTCATCGACCAGCAGACGCATGACGCCGCGGCGAATCAGGAGCTGGAGCTCACGCGGGCCCGCGCCGCGAGGAACGAGCTGCGCGGCGATTACGTCGCGGAGATGGCACGCCAGATCGCGGTCGAGCAGTTCGGCGAGCAGGCCTACGAGGCCGGCATCCGGATCATCACGACGGTGACGCGCGACGACCAGCAGGCGGCGTACAAGGCGGTCCGCCAGGGCGTTCTCGATTACGACCGCCGCCGCGGCTACCGCGGGCCCGAGGGGTTCGTCGACCTCGAACGCGTCGCGAACGACGACGAGGAACGGCTCGACGAGCTGCTCGCCGACATGGAGGACCACGACGATCTTCTCGGCGCACTCGTCCTGAGCGCGTCGCCGAAGCAGGTCACGGTCTACCGCCACGGCGAAAGGATCAAGATCGGCGCCAGCGGGCTGAAGTTCGCGGCGCCGATGCTCAACGAACGGGCCCCGCAGGCGCGGCGGATCCGGCGTGGCGCAATCGTGCGGATCCGCGACCTGGGCGAAAAGGGCTGGGAAATCCTCCAGCTGCCCGAAGTCGAAGCATCGCTGATCTCGCTCGAAACGAACACCGGCGCGGTCCGCGCGCTGATCGGCGGCTTCGATTTCAACCGCAGCAAATTCAACCACGTGACGCAGGCGGTGCGCCAGCCCGGCTCGAGCTTCAAGCCCTTCATCTACTCGGCGGCCCTCGAGCGCGGGTTTTCGCCAGGCAGCATCGAGGAAGACGCGCCGCTGTTCTTCCCCGCCGGCATCACCGGCAGCAAGGACTGGGAACCGAAGAACTACGACGGCAAGTACGACGGCCTGATGACGCTGCGCGACGGGCTCGTGCGCTCGAAGAACATGGTGTCGATCCGCCTGCTGCAGTCGATCACACCCGAATACGCGCAGGACTACATCACGCGCTTCGGCTTCGAGCCGGCGCAGCACCCGCCCTACCTGACGATGGCGCTCGGCGCGGGCTCGGTGACACCGTGGCAGATGGCCTCCGCGTACGCGGTGTTCGCGAACGGCGGCTATCGGGTCGATCCCTATGTCGTGAAGGAGATCATCGACGGCAGGGGCAACGTCGTCGCGAAGGTCGATCCACCGATCGCCGGAGAGAGCGCGCCGCGCGTGATCGATCCGCGCAACGCGTGGCTGATGGACTCGATGATGCGGGACGTCGTGCGCCGCGGCACCGCAACGCGCGCGCTGGTGCTGAAGCGCAGCGACCTGGCGGGCAAGACCGGGACGACGAACGACTATGTCGATGCGTGGTTCACCGGCTACAACCCCGACCTCGTCGCGGTGAGCTGGATCGGCTATGACCAGCCGCGCAACCTCGGGCGCGGCGAGACCGGCGGCTCGGCGGCGCTGCCGATGTGGGTCAACTACATGCGGGCCGCACTGAAGGACGTGCCCGAAAAGGCGCAGCCCCGCCCCGACGGCCTGCTCGAGGTGCGGCTCGACGGCTCGCGCGAGGAATACGTGTATCGCGAAAACGTTGCTTCGCTGCCGCAGCAGATGCCGACGATCGGCACCGAGTTCGCGCCGGCCGGCGAAGCCCCGGAAGAAGCGATTCCGCTGCCGGTGCAGCCGGCGATTCCGACCGTCGTCGCCAATCCCGCGCCGGTCGTCGAGCGCGCGCCGGTGCCGGTGAAGCGCTGAAAGCCCGGCCGGCGTCAGCCGGCCGACAGCGTGACGCGCGTCCCGGATTGCTCGCCGACGAGCTCGGACAACAGCGCGTAGAGCTCGGCGCCGTCCCGCGCCGCGATCCAGCGGCCGCCGTCGGGGCGGAAATGAAAGCCGCCCGATTTCGCCGCGACCCAGATTTCGCGCGCGGCCGAATGCCGGTTGATGATCATTTTCGTGCCGTTCGCGAATTCGATTTCGAGCACGCCGCCCGGCTTCGGCTCGATGTCGATATCGGCGCCGCAGTCTTCGAGCGCCGCCTCGATGCGCGCGAGTTCCGCTTCGGCCAGCGCATTGAACTCCGACTCTTCCATGCTCCCTCCTTCTGTTAGGATTCCCGCTTTTCCGATCGACGACACCATGCGAGCGACTTTCTCCGCGGCCCTGCTCGGCGGCGCGCTGTTACTGTCCGGTTGCGGCATCAAGGGCCCGCTGTACCTGCCGCAGATTCCCGCCGCGCCCGCGAAGGCTGCCCCGTCGTCCGGCGCCGATCATAGCAAAGCCCCTTCCGCTCCAGCCGATTCCCGATGAACCCGCAATTTCCGATCTCCACGCTGCAATCCGGCCCCGACGGGCTGCGGCTCGAAGGCGTCGCGCTCGCCGCGATCGCCGCGCAGCACGGCACGCCGACCTACGTGTATTCGCGCCAGGCCCTGACGCAGGCGTTCGACGGCTACCGTGACGCGCTGTCCGGCCGACGCACGCTCGTCTGCTACGCGGTCAAGGCGAATTCCAACCTCGGCGTGCTGTCGGCGTTCGCGCAGCTCGGCGCCGGGTTCGACATCGTCTCGGGCGGCGAGCTGGCGCGCGTGCTCGCGGCCGGCGGGGATCCGGGCAAAGTCGTGTTCTCGGGCGTCGGCAAGAGCGAGGTGGAAATGCGCCAGGCGCTCGCCGCCGGCATCCGCTGCTTCAACGTCGAGTCCGAACCGGAAATCGACCGGCTGAACGAGGTCGCCGCCGCCTGCGGCCAGGTTGCGCCGATCGCGCTGCGCGTGAATCCGGACGTCGATCCGAAAACGCATCCGTACATCTCCACCGGGCTCCGCAACAACAAGTTCGGCGTCGCGTTCGACGCCGCGCTCGCGCTGTACCGTCACGCCGCGAAGCTGCCGCACCTGCGCGTGTCGGGCATCGCGTGCCACATCGGCTCCCAGCTGCTCGACCCGGCGCCGATCGCCGAAGCAGCCGCCAAGGTTCTCGGCCTCGTGGACCGGCTCGCGGCCGAAGGCATCCGTCTCGACCATATCGACCTCGGGGGCGGCCTCGGCATCCGCTATCGCGACGAAGTCCCGCCGTCGGTCGCCGAATACCTCGCCCCGCTGCTGCGCCTCTTCGACGGGCGCGACGAGGAGCTGTGCTTCGAGCCGGGGCGGTCGCTGATCGGCAACGCCGGTTTGCTGCTCGCGCGTGTCGAATACCTGAAGCCCGGCGTTGAAAAGAGCTTCGCGATCGTCGATGCGGCGATGAACGATCTCGCGCGGCCGGCGCTCTACGATGCTTACCACGAAGTGGTCGCCGTGCATCCGCGCGACGTGCCGCCGCACAACTATGAAATCGTCGGGCCGATCTGCGAAAGCGGCGACTTCCTCGCGCACGACCGTGAGCTCGCCGTCGCGCCCGGCGATCTCGTCGCGCTGCTGTCGGCGGGTGCGTACGGCATGGCGATGAGCTCGAACTACAACACCCGGCCGCGCGCGGCCGAGGTGATCGTCGACGGCACCGAGGTCCACCTCGTCCGCGAGCGCGAGACGGTCGAATCGCTCTACGCGCTGGAGTCGCCGCTGCGCTGATCCCGGCCGACGCCGGCTTCCTCGATCAGCGCGCGGCCGAACGCCTTCCACGCCGGTCCGCCGTGCGTGTGGAGCCCGGTTTCGGCGCTTTCCTGCATCGTGCGCAACATCAGCACGGCGAACGCGAACAGTTCGCCGCGCGCTTTCAGTTGCGGGTCGGGGTCGCGCAGCAGCGCGCGTGTGTGCTCGGCGCCGCCGTCGAGCGCCTCGCGCGCGAGCCGGCGCAGCGCGGCCTTGTCCGACCAGTCGAGCCCGAGCAGGATACCGCGCTTCAGGATCTCGCGCTCCAGGTCGAGCGCGTCGCGCGCGAAATGCTCGAAGCCGCTCATCGGCCCTTGCTCATCGTCGCGCTTTCGGTCGTTGGCAGAGGCTTTCGCCCGGGCCTCATTGCCCGTGCCTCATCGGCCCAGCCTCATTCCTCAAGCATCTCGTCGAGGCAGCGGCCCAGCGCATCCTCCCAGCGCGGCATGACGACGCCGAAGCGCGCCTGCAGCCGGCCGGGCGAGAGGCAGGAGTTCGCCGGACGCGCCGCGGGCGTCGGGTAATCGGCCGACGGGATCGGCTCGACCGTCCGCACTTTCAGGCTTCCCTCCGGCAGGCGCGCGCGCGCCTCGGCGAAGATCGCCTCGGCAAAGCCGTGCCAGCTCGTCGCGCCGCGGGACGCGAGGTTGAAGACGCCGGACGCGAACGCCGCGCGGTGCCGTTCGGCCTGCGCCTGCGCGACGACCAGTGCGGTCGCATCGGCGATGTTTCGCGCCCACGTCGGCGCCCCGACCTGGTCGGCGACAACGCGAAGCGTCTCGCGCTCGGCGCCCAGGCGCAACATCGTCCGGACGAAGTTGCCGCCGCGCGCCGCGAACACCCACGTCGTGCGCAGGATCAGGTGATCGCAGCCGCTCGCGCGGACCCCGGTCTCGCCGGCGAACTTGCTGCGGCCGTATGCGTTCAAGGGCGCGACCGGGTCGTCCTCGTCGTACGGCGACGCGTTCGTGCCGTCGAACACGTAGTCGGTCGAGTAATGCACGAGCAGCGCACGGGCGGTCTTCGCGGCGCGCGCGAGTTCGCCCGCCGCGGTGCCGTTCACCGTCGTCGCGAGCGCTTCCTCGCTTTCTGCGCGGTCGACCGCGGTGTAGGCCGCGGCATTGACGATGACATCCGGGGCGACGTCCGCGACGAGCCGCGCGAGCGTTTCGGGGCGCGACAGGTCGCAACGGCTGCGGTCGAGCGCGACGACGTCGCCGAGCGGCATCAGGGCGCGCGCGAGTTCCCAGCCGACCTGGCCGTTCGCGCCGGTGACGAGCAGCCTCACGCGAACACCTCGCAATCGGCGAGCGCCTTGCCGTCGCGGTCCTTCGCCGACAGCACGGGCTCGGCGTCGATCGGCCAGTCGATGCTGACCGCCGGATCGTCCCATTTCAGGCAGCGCTCGTGCTCCGGCGCGTAGTAGTCGGTCGTCTTGTAGAGAAAATCCGCGGACTCCGTCAGCACCACGAAACCGTGCGCGAAGCCCGGCGGCACCCACAGTTGGCGGTGGTTGTCCTCGGACAGCTCGACGCCCGCCCAGCGGCCGAAGGTCGGCGACGCGCGGCGCAGGTCGACGGCGACGTCGAAGACCGCGCCGCGCACGACGCGCACGAGCTTTCCCTGCGGATGACGGATCTGGTAATGCAGCCCGCGCAGCACGCCGCGCGCCGAGCGCGAGTGGTTGTCCTGCACGAAGGTCTCGTCGAGCCCGGTCGCTTCACGAAACGCACGCGCGTTGAAGCTCTCGAAGAAGAAGCCGCGGGCATCGCCGAAGACTTTCGGTTCGATGACGAGCACGTCCGGGATCGCGGTCGGGATCGCCTTCATCAGAACACCCGCTCTTCGAGCAGGCGCTGCAGGTACTGGCCGTAGGCGTTCTTCGCGAGCGGGCGCGCGAGCTCGGCGAGCTGCGCAGCGTCGATCCAGCCGGAGCGCCACGCGATCTCCTCGGGACACGCGACCTTCAGGCCCTGCCGCTTCTCGATCGTCTGGATGAACAGGCTCGCGTCGAGCAGGCTCTCGTGGGTGCCGGTGTCGAGCCACGCATGGCCGCGGCCCATGACCTGCACGTCGAGCTGGCCGGCGTCGAGATAGTCGCGGTTGACGTCGGTGATCTCGAGCTCTCCGCGCGGGCTGGGCTTGAGCCCGCGCGCGATGTCGACGACGCGCGCGTCGTAGAAATACAGGCCGGTCACCGCGTAGCGGCTCTTCGGCCTCAAAGGCTTTTCCTCGAGGCTCACCGCGTGCCCTTTCGCGTCGAACTCGACGACGCCGTAACGCTCGGGGTCCTGCACCGGATACGCGAACACGGTCGCGCCGCGCTCGCACTGCCCGGCGGCACGCAAGTCGTCGGCGAACTCGTGGCCGTAGAAAAGGTTGTCGCCGAGCACGAGCGCCGACGAGCCGCCGGCGATGAAGTCCTCGCCGATCAGGAAAGCCTGCGCGAGCCCGTCCGGACTCGGCTGCACCGCGTACTGCAGGGCGAGCCCCCAGCGGCTGCCGTCGCCGAGCAATTGCTCGAAGCGCGGCGTGTCCTGCGGCGTCGAAATGATCAGGATGTCGCGGATGCCGGCGAGCATCAGCGTCGTCAGCGGATAGTAGATCATCGGTTTGTCATAGACCGGCAACAGCTGCTTCGATACGGCGAGCGTCGCCGGATGCAGCCGGGTGCCGGAACCGCCGGCGAGGATGATGCCCTTGCGCGTCATGTCGAACTCCCTTCGCGTTGTCCGTAGTTGCGGTCGACCCATGCGCGGTACTCCCCGCTCTGCACGTGCGCGACCCAGTCCTGGTTTTCGAGGTACCACGCGACCGTCTTGCGGATGCCGGTCTCGAACGTCTCGGCCGGCCGCCAGCCGAGCTCACGCTCGATCTTGCGCGCGTCGATCGCGTAGCGGCGGTCGTGCCCGGGACGGTCCGCGACATAGGTCAGGAGCCGCGCGTGCGGGCCGGCGGGATCGGGCCGCAGCTCGTCGAGCAGCGCGCAGACCGTCTGCACGATCTCGATGTTCGGCTTCTCGTTCCAGCCGCCGACGTTGTAGGTCTCGCCGACGCGCCCGCGCGCGAGCGCTTCGCGGATCGCCGCGCAGTGGTCGCCGACGTACAGCCAGTCGCGCACGTTGCGCCCGTCGCCGTAGACCGGCAGCGGCCGGCCGGCGAGCGCGTTTGCAATCATCAGCGGGATCAGCTTCTCGGGGAACTGGTACGGGCCGTAGTTGTTCGAGCAGTTCGTCGTCAGCACCGGCAGCCCGTAGGTGTGGTGCCACGCGCGCACGAGGTGGTCGGACGCGGCCTTGCTCGCCGAGTATGGGCTGTTCGGTTCAAACGCCTTCGTCTCGGTGAAGGCCGCGTCGTTCGGGCCGAGCGAACCGTAGACTTCGTCGGTCGACACGTGCAGGAAGCGGAACGCGGCCTGCACGTCGGTATCGAGCGCCGACCAGTACGCGCGCGCCGCTTCGAGCAGCGTGAACGTGCCTTCGACGTTCGTGCGCACGAAGTCGCCGGGGCCGTGGATCGAGCGGTCGACGTGGCTTTCGGCCGCGAAATGCACGATGGCGCGCGGCCGGTGCCCGGCGAGCAGGCGGTCGACGAGCGCGCGGTCGCAGATGTCGCCCTGGACGAAGACGTGGCGTGCGTCGCCCGCGAGCGAGGCGAGGTTCTCGCGGTTGCCGGCGTAGGTCAGCGCGTCGAGCGTGACGAGCGGCTCGCCGGTCTCGCGCACCCAGTCGAGCACGAAGTTGGCGCCGATGAAGCCGGCGCCGCCGGTGACGAGGATCATGATCGGTCCTTTGGACGGAAATCCGGCTGATGCATCGTAGAATCGGCGCTTTTGCCGGCCTTGGAAGGGGCGAATTGTAGCGCGTCCGGATGACGGAGCGCTCGGTCGCCCCGGCCGCTCCTGCTCCCCGGATCTCCGATGACCTTCGCCACCACGTTCCGCCCCTCGCTCGCGCTGATGCTTTTCGCATGGACCGTGGGCGTCCATGCCGCCGAGCTCCCCGGCACGGTGCGCGACGCGCTCGACGCGGCAGCGATCCCCGAAACGAACGTCGCGATCTGGGTGCAGCCGGTCGACGGCGACGCGCCGCCGCTCGCCGCAAACCCTGACCGGCCGATGAATCCGGCATCGGTGATGAAGCTCGTGACCGCGTTCGCCGCGCTCGAACGCTTCGGCCCCGCGCATGCCTGGACGACGCGCGTCACGACGAACGCCACCGTGCACGGCGGCGTGCTCGACGGCGACCTCTTCGTCGTCGGCGGCGGCGACCCGATGCTGACCGACGAGCGGATGTGGAAGCTGCTGCGCCGCATCCAAGCGCTCGGCATCGAGACGGTGCGCGGCGACATCGTGCTCGACGGCTCGGCGCTGCGGCTGCCGCCGCACGACCCGCAGGCGTTCGACGGGCGCGGGCTGCGGCCTTACAACAGCGCCGCGCACGGACTGCTCGTGCATTTCAACACGCTGCAGCTCGCGCTGCTGCCCGCGGCCAGCGCCGGGGAGCCGGTGACGGTCGCCGCAAATCCGCCGCTGCAGGGGCTCGAGATCGACAACCGCATTGCCACCGCCGACGGCGACTGCGGCGTCTGGTACGCGAACCTCGATGCGCGGCTGGAAACGGGCGCGGCCGGAGAGCGCGTCGTGCTGCTCGGCAGCCTGCCGGCGCGCTGCGGCCGGCGCGACTGGAGCGTGTCGCCGTTCGCGCCCGAGCGCTTCGCGGTCGCCGCGGTCGCCGGGCTGTGGGCCGAAACCGGCGGCAAGGTCGAAGGCATCGTCCGACCCGGCTTCGCGCCCGCGGACGCGAAGCCGCTGCTCGAAGAGACTTCGCCGCCGCTCGGCGACGCGCTGCGCGAAATGAACAAATGGTCGAGCAACGTGATCGCGCGCCAGCTGCTCGCATCGCTCGGCGCAGGCCCGGAGGCATCGACGCCCGCGGACGGGGCCGGCGGCGCACCGGCGGATGCTCCCGCCGGCGGGGATGCGAAGCCGGGCGAAGCGGTCGTCCCGGATGAGCCCGCGAGCGTCGCGGCGGCGTCCGATCCGGCTGCGCCGATCGAGACCTATGGCATCCGCTCCGACACCGCGTCGGTCGAAGCGCACGCGATCGACATGGTCGCGGCCGGCGCCGACGCCGCGCACGCGCAGCTCGCCGCGGCGGGCATCGACACGACCGGGCTCGTCATCGCCAACGGCTCCGGGTTGTCACGGATCGAAAGCGTCACCGCGCGCACGCTCGGGGAACTCCTGCTCGCGGCCTGGCGCCGGCCGTACATGCCGGAATTCGTCGCCTCGCTGCCGGTCGCCGGCGTCGACGGCACGGCGCGCGGTCGCCTTGAGGGCAGCCCGGCGAGCGGACATGCGCATGTGAAGACCGGCTACATCAACGGCGTGCGGGCGATCGCCGGCTACGTGCTCGACCGCCACGGCCGCCGCCACGTCGTCGCGATGCTCGTCAATGACCCGCGCGCGGTCGATAGCCGGCCGGCGCTGGACGCGCTGATCGAATGGGTGTGGCAAGGCGCACGTCCATGACATTAGCCTTCCCGCGGCATCGGCATCGTGTGCCGCTGCAGCAGGTTCCACCAGCCGCGGGCGACGCGATAGACGATCCAGATCCCCGCGCCGGCGATCAGCACGAGCGCGAACGGGATGCCGATCAGCGTCAGCGCGAGCATCACGGACGCGACGATCCACAGCAGCGCGAACCAGAACGTGCGGATCTGCCAGCGGAAGTGGCTGTCGAGCCAGGTGCCGCGCACCGCGGCGCGCTTCCAGTAGTTCAGGATCACCGCGACGATCGACGGCACGCTCGCGACGAAGCTGCCGATGATCGTCGCCGAGCCGGCGATGCCGGTGACAACCGCGAACGCGTGCAGGCCGTAGATCAGGTGCGTCAGCGTGACGAGGTTGCCGAGATCGCGCGTCGCGAGCGGCGTCCCGTCGGGGGCATACGAAGGCATTCGACTCTCCTTGCGGGTTGAAGGCTTCCTGCATCGACTCCCGGCGCGCCGGCACGTTCGCCGCTACAGGCCGAGGTCCGCCCACATCGCATCGACGCGCGCCTTGACGTCGGCATCCATGACGATCGGCCGGCCCCACTCGCGCGTCGTCTCGCTCGGCCACTTGTTCGTCGCGTCGAGCCCCATCTTGCTGCCGAGGCTCGCGACGGGGCTCGCGAAGTCGAGGTAGTCGATCGGCGTGTTATCGACCATCACCGTGTCGCGGCTCGCATCGACGCGCGTCGTCAGCGCCCAGATCACTTCCTTCCAGTCGCGGATCGCGACGTCATCATCGACGACGATGATGAACTTCGTGTACATGAACTGCCGCAGGAAGCTCCAGATGCCGAACATCACGCGCTTCGCGTGGCCCGGGTACTGCTTCTTGATGCTGACGACCGCGAGCCGGTACGAGCAGCCTTCGGGCGGCAGGTAGAAATCGACGATCTCGGGAAACTGCTTCTGCAAGAGCGGCACGAACACTTCGTTCAGCGCGAGCCCGAGCATCGCCGGCTCGTCCGGCGGCTTGCCGGTGTAGGTCGAGTGGTAGATCGGGTCGCGCCGCGTCGTCACGCGCTCAACCGTGAACACCGGGAATTCCGAGACTTCGTTGTAGTAGCCGGTGTGGTCGCCGTAAGGGCCTTCGGGCGCGGTGTCGTCCGCGTGGATCACGCCTTCGAGGACGATCTCGGCGGATGCCGGCACCTGCAGGTCGGAGCCGAGGCACTGCACGAGCTCGGTCTTCGCGCCGCGCAAGAGGCCCGCGAACTGGTACTCGGACAGCGTGTCCGGCACCGGCGTCACCGCGCCGAGGATCGTCGCCGGATCGCAGCCGAGCACGACCGCGACCGGGAACGGCTCGCCGGGATGCGCCAACCGGTGCTCGCGAAAATCCAGCGCGCCGCCGCGGTGCGCGAGCCAGCGCATGATCACGCGGTTCGGCCCCAGCACCTGCTGGCGGTAGATGCCGAGGTTCTGGCGCTTCTTGCCCGGGCCGCGCGTGACGACGAGGCCCCACGTGATCAGCGGTGCGACGTCGCCGGGCCAGCAGTGCTGGATCGGCAGCTTCGCGAGATCGACGTCGGCGCCTTCCCAAACGATCTCCTGGCACGGCGCCGAGCGCTGCACCGACGGCGTCATGTTCAGCACCTGGCGGAACACCGGCAGCTTCTCCCACGCGTCCTTGAGCCCCTTCGGCGGCTCGGGCTCCTTCAGGAACGCGAGCAATTTGCCGACTTCGCGCAGCGGCGTCCGCCAGTCGCCGTCCGGCAGATCCTCGCCCATGCCGAGCGCGACGCGCTGCGGCGTGCCGAAGAGGTTCGCGAGCACCGGGATCGATCGCGGGACGCCGCGCGTGAGCGGTTTTTCGAACAGCAGCGCCGGGCCGCCGGCGCGCAGCACGCGGTCGGCGATCTCGGTCATCTCGAGATGCGTATCGACCGGGACGGAAATGCGCTTCAGCTCGCCACGCTGCTCGAGCTGGGCGATGAAGTCGCGGAGGTCGTGGTATTTCATCGGCTGGTCAATCAAAGGGAGAGGGGACTCGGACCGTGCAGTTGCAACCGTCCTGCGAGGCGCCGACTGCGGTCTTCCGGACCGGTGGCGTTACCCGAGCAGGAAAACCGTCGAGATCAGATGTTCGGCGTCAGCGGTGACGATTGATCGCGTCGCGGGTTTCGCGCGCGACCCGCCGGGCATCCGCCGCGTAGCCTTCGCCCGAACCCGCGTAGAGGATCGCGCGCGACGAGTTGATCATCAGCCCCGTGCCGTCGCTGGCGCGGCCGGCCGCGACCGTCGCGGCGATGTCGCCGCCCTGCGCACCGATACCCGGAACGAGCAGCGGCACGTCGCCGACGAGCTCGCGCACGCACGCGATCTCCTTCGGGAAGGTCGCGCCGACGACGAGGCCGCAGTTGCCGCTCGCGTTCCATTCGTCCGCGACGAGCCGCGCAACGCATTCGAACAAGCGCTCGCCGCCGCCGACGTCGAGGAACTGCAGGTCGCTGCCGCCCGGATTCGACGTGCGGCACAGCAGGATCACGCCCTTGTCGCCGTACGCGAGATAAGGCTCGACCGAGTCGCGACCCATGTACGGATTGACCGTGATCGCGTCGGCGCCGAACCGCTCGAACGCCTCGATCGCGTACTGCGTCGCGGTGCTGCCGATATCGCCGCGCTTCGCGTCGAGGATCACCGGAATCCCGGGGTGCTGCGCGTGGATGTGCGTGATCAGCGCTTCGAGCTGGTCCTCGGCGCGGCGGGCCGCGAAATATGCGATCTGCGGCTTGAAGCAGCACACGAGGTCGGCGGTCGCATCGACGATGCCCGTGCAGAATTCGAGGATCGCGTCGGGGCGATGTTCGAGGTGGGCGGGAAACCGTGCGGGGTCGGGGTCGAGGCCGACGCAGAGCAGGCTGTCGTTGCGCTGCCACGCGGCCCGGAGGGCGGTCATGAAATGCATCGGGGCGTCCGGAATTTGTCCGGAGCGAATGATAAGCCGCAAAGCGGTGTCCGGCATTCGCGGCTTGCGAAAGCCTCCCGCGTCGGCCTTCGCCTGCGGTTCACGCCGACCTACCCTGGACGGATCAGTCGGTCCCCGAGCCGTAGGTCGGACCGAGCGAAGCGATGTCCGACGTCCGCGGCGTCCGGAGGGCTTCGGACCGAGGGAGAACAGCTCAGCTTTCGATCTTCAGGATCTTCTTCGCCTTCTCGAGCGTATCGAGCGATTCCTGATGCTTGCCTGCGCTGTGCAGCGATTCGCCTTCGGCGCGCAGCTTCTTCACCTCGGCCATCTGCTCGGCGCTGAGCTGCGGGTTCTTCGACAGCGCTTCGTCGATCTTCTTCATCTCGGCAGGACAGTGGAACGCGAGCGCCGCGCCGGACAACGCCATCGCGATCAGGCCCGCAATCAGGCTCTTCTTCATGTCTGTCTCCTTGGGTGCGCGGCGAGCCGCAGCTGAAGCGACCGACGTGGCGCGGTCGGTTCAGCCTAGCTCACGCGGCCGGAAACGCAACGTAGTCGGCGACGAGCGCGACGAACAGCGCGAAGCCGACCCAGTTGTTGTGCAGGAAAGCCTTGAAGCACGGCGCGCGTTCGCGGCCGCGGATCAGCAGGTAGTGGTACACCGCGATGCCGGCGGCGACCGCGATGCCGGCGAAGAAATACGCGCCGCGGCCCGCTTCGAGGCCGACGAGCGCGATCAGGCCGAACGCGGCGGCATAGCACAGCATCACCGCCGCGACATCGAAGCGGCCGAACGTGATCGCCGACGTCTTGATGCCGATCTTCAGGTCGTCCGGCCGGTCGACCATCGCGTACTCGGTGTCGTACGCGACCGCCCAGAACACGTTCGCGAGCAGCAGCAGCCACGCGACCGCCGGCACTTCGCCCTGCACCGCCGCGAAGCCCATCGGGATGCCGAAGCCGAACGCGATGCCGAGGTAGGCCTGCGGAATCGCGAAGAAGCGCTTCATGAACGGATAGCTCGCGGCGAGGAACAGCGCCGGCACCGACAGCCACATCACGAGCGAGTCGAGCGGCAGGATCAGCACGAACGACACCGCGGCGAGGCCCGACGCGAGCATCAGCGCCTCGCGCACGCTGACCGCGCGCGTCACGAGCGGCCGCTGCTTCGTGCGCTCGACGTGGCCGTCGAAATCCCGGTCGGCGTAGTCGTTGATCACGCAGCCGGCCGAACGCATCAGCACGGTGCCGAGCACAAAGATCACGAGGACGTCGAGCGGCGGCACGCCGTCGGCCGCGAGCCACAGCGCCCACAGCGTCGGCCACAGCAGCAGCAGGATGCCGATCGGCTTGTCGAGGCGCATCAGGCGCAGGTACAGCGGCAGGCGGGTCGACAGGGCGGCGGACGGATTCATGTCGGCAACTCCAGAATCGGGAGCAGGAACAGCTCGCTGACGAGCAACGCGCGACCGCGCAGCCGGAAAAGCGAACGGCGTGCCCACACCGCGCGGGGCAGGCGGGGCGAGACGGCGAGCGCGCGATGATAGCGCGCATCGCGCCGGTCGAGGCGCGCGCACGCGAGCGCGCCGCGGCGGATCGCCGGATCGGCGAACAGCGCCGCCCCGAGCGGCCGGGCGCCGAGGCCGTGAAAGAGGTTCCAGGCGCCGCGCACGTTGCGCCGCGGCAGGATGCTGCGCGCGAACACGACCGGCACGCCGTCGGCGACGAGCAGCACTTCGCGCAGCCACGCGAGTTCGCCTTGCCGCAGCCCGAGCAGCGCGGCTTCGTCCGCGTGCGGCACCGCGAGGTGCTGTTCGAGGACGACGAGCGAGAACGCCGCGCAGCGGCGCCGCACGCGCGCAGTCAGCGAGCCGGGATCGGTCAGCCAGGGACGGAGTTTCCGAGGAACGGTTGCGCGCGGCGGGCGCGTCAGCCAGATTTCGCGGTGAGGTCGGGTGCGCATCGTTGGACTTTCGGGACGGGGCGCATGATACCGGGACCGGAAGCGGAGCCCCAAGCCGGACCGCCGACGCGCTACGCGCGCAGCAGCCCTTCGCGCCCGCCGAGCCAGCGGTCCATCAGCCGGTCCGCGGCCGCCGGCGCGTCCTTCAGCATGCGTTCGGCGAGCGCGCGCGCCGGTTCGAGCAGATCCGCGTCGCGTTCGAGGTCGGCGTAGCGCAGCAGCGGGACGCCGCTCTGGCGCGCGCCGACGAATTCGCCCGGCCCGCGGATGCGCAGATCCTCTCGCGCGATCGCGAAGCCGTCGGTGTGCTCGAAGATCACCTTGAGCCGCGCGCGTCCGTTCTCCGACAGCGGCTTCGCGTACAGCAGCACGCACACCGACTCCGCGGTACCGCGCCCGACGCGGCCGCGCAGCTGGTGCAGTTGCGCGAGGCCGAAGCGCTCGGCGTGCTCGATGACCATCAGGCTCGCGTTCGGCACGTCGACGCCGACCTCGATCACCGTCGTCGCGACGAGCACGTGCAGCGCGCCGGCGGCGAACGCGGCCATCGTCGCCGACTTCTCGTCGGCCTTCAGGCGGCCGTGGACGAGGCCGACCTTCAAGCCGGGCAGCGCGGCCGACAGCGTTTCGAACGTCTCGATCGCCGTCTGCAGTTGCAGCGCCTCGGACTCCTCGATCAGCGGGCACACCCAGTACGCCTGCCGGCCCGCGGCGCACGCCTCCCGCACGCGGGCGACGACTTCGTCGCGGCGCGCGTCGGTCACGAGCTTCGTGACGATCGGCGAACGCCCCGGCGGCAGTTCGTCGAGCACGGTGACGTCGAGGTCGGCGTAGTAGCTCATCGCGAGCGTGCGCGGGATCGGCGTCGCGGACATCATCAGCATGTGCGGATGCAGGCCGAGGGTGCCCTTCTCGCGCAGCGCGAGGCGCTGGCGCACGCCGAAGCGATGCTGCTCGTCGACGATCGCGAGGCCGAGCCGCGGAAACGCGACCGGGTCCTCGATCAGCGCGTGCGTGCCGACCGCGAGCAGCACGCCGCCGCCCGCGAGGCGCGCGAGTTCGGCATCGCGCTCGCGTTTCTTGCGGCTGCCGGACAGCCACGCGACGTCGACGCCGAGCGGATCGAGCCACGCGGCGAGCTTCTTCCAGTGCTGCTCGGCGAGGATCTCGGTCGGGGCCATCAGCACCGCCTGCATGCCGTTCTCGGCCGCCTGCAGCATCGCGAGCGCGGCAACGACGGTCTTGCCGCTGCCGACGTCGCCCTGCAAGAGCCGCTGCATCGGGTGCGGCGCGGCGAGGTCGCCCGCGATCTCGCCGACCGCGCGCGCCTGCGCGCCGGTCAGCGCGAACGGCAGCTGCGCGAGCAGCGCGTCGGTGAGCCGCCCGGTGCGATGCAGCGCCGGCGCGCGCCGCGTGCGCCGCGCGTTGTAGGCACGCCGCAGCGACAGTTGCTGGACGAGCAGCTCCTCGAATTTCATCCGCCGCCACGCCGGATGTTCGCGGTCTTCGAGCGACGCCGCGTCGGCGTCGGGTGGCGGGTGATGCAAGGCCGACAGCGCGTCGGCGAACGCCGGCAGCCCGAGCGCCGCAAGCAGGTCGTCCGGGAGGTGCTCGTCGGGCGGAACGGTCGCGAGCGCGCGGCCGACGAGCTTCCTCAGCGCCGACTGCGCGAGTCCGGCGGTCGTCGGATAGACCGGCGTCAGCCCGTCCGGCAGCGGCTCGCCTTCGGCGACGGGATGCACGCGCGGATGGACCATCTCGTCGCCGAAGAAGCCGCCACGCACCGGGCCGAAGAGGCGCACGCGCCGGCCAATCGCGAGCTGTTTCTGTTGCGACGGGTAGAAATTGAGCCAGCGCGCGACAAGCGTGCCGGACGCGTCGCGGATGCGCGCGACGAGCTGGCGGCGCGGGCGCAGCGTGATTTCGCACGACTCGACGACGCCCTCGATCTGCGCGTCGGCGCCGTTGCGCGCGGCGGCGATCGGCGTCAGCCGCGTCTCGTCCTCGTAGCGCAGCGGCAGGTGCAGGACGAGGTCCTGCGGCCTGCGGAGGTCGAGCTTCGCGAGCTGCGCCGCGAGTTGCGGGCCGACACCGGGCCAGCCGCCCGGCGTTCGGCCTTTGTCCGCAGGAGGCGGGCTTTCGCGCTTCAGCCGAGCACCAGGATCGCGTCGGCTTCGACGAGCGCCCCCTTCGGCAGCTCCTTGACGCCGACCGCCGCGCGCGCCGGGTACGGCTCGGGGAAATAGCGCGCCATGATCTCGTTGACCTTCGCGAAGTTCGCGAGGTCGGTCAGGTAGATCGTCAGGCGCACCGCGTCGGTCAGCGCGCCGCCGGCCGCCTCGGCGACCGCCTTCAGGTTTTCGAACACGCGCACGGTCTGCGCCTCGAAGCCTTCGACGAGTTGCAGCGTCGCCGGGTCGAGCCCGATCTGGCCCGAGCAATAGACCGTGTTGCCGGTTTTCACCGCCTGCGAATAGGTGCCGATCGCGGCGGGGGCGTTCGGGGTCGATACGATGCTGCGGCTCATGGTCGTTCTCCTTGATCGGGTTGGGGCAGGCGCCGGAAAATGAAGGCCGATTGTAAAGCACCGCGAACGGAGGCCACACCATGAGCACCCCGATGATCGCGAACCTCGAAAAACTCCTCGACGGCCCGCGCGACGGCGCGCTGCTGCGCTTCTCGCTCGGCAACGCGTGGGTCGCGGTCGATGCCGGGAAGGCTGCCGCGTATTACCGCGACGCAGTCACGCGCGACCCGACATACTCGGCGGCGTGGAAGGGGCTCGGCAAGGCGCTCGCGGCCGCAGGCCGCCCGGCGGAAGCGGTCGCGGCGTACCGCGAAGGCATCGCCGTCGCCGAGCAGCGCGGCAACGTCCAGGCGGCGAAGGAGATGAAAGTCTTCCTGCGCCGCGCCGAGAAGTCGCTCGCCGCGCCGGACGGCGGGGCGCCCGCGTAAAGGCGGCGAAGCCGCGTGGCCGTCAGCCCGCCGCGCGCAGCGTGATGTCGCAGCCGAGCTTGTTGATGACCTTCTGCAGCCCGCGCCGCGCGGCGACGTTGATGACGAGCGGCGCCATGAAGTTCGCGCGCAGGCCGGCGGTTTCCGGTGAATTGTCGGTCCCGTCCTTGTGCACGATGATCGCGACGAGCGCGTCGGCCGGCGTCGACAGCTGCAGGATCGCGGCCTCTTCGTCATCGAGTTCGAACTCGTAGTTCACGCCGAGGTTCTCGGGGCCGGTCACCGAAAACGCGACCGACGGATCGTCGGCGCTTTGCAGCAGGAAGACGGTCGGCGCCTTCCCTTCCTCATGCACCAGCGCGAAGCGCTTGCACTGCTCGAAGCCGGGCAGCCCGGCCGGGAAATCGATGACCTTGTCTTCCGACACCTCGACGATGCCGAACATCGGGCTTTCAATTTTCATGAAACGCTCCTTGGATGAATGGGTTTGAGCCGCGACGGAGTACCGTCACGGCTTGCGCGGTGGAACGATGATGCCTTCGAGCTTACGTTCGCGACGCAGCCTTTCCGCCGCGGCTTTCGCCGCCTGCCGATCCGAAAACGGGCCGAGCACGACGCGGCTCTGCAGGTGCGCGGGATAAGCCTGCGCGGCGAGCTCGCGGCTCAGGGTTTCGGCATTGTCCGGATCACCGAAGACGCCGAGCTGGACGACGTATCCCCGCGCGAGCGCGCGAGCGGAGGCCGCAGGCGGTGCGGGCGGGACGGAGGGCGCAGCCGACGGCGCAGCACCCGCAGGCTGTCCGGCGACGACGGGAAGTGCTGACGCCACCGTTCCGGCTTCCGGCGCGGGACCGGCGTCCGCGACGTCCGAATGCGACGCCGGCGCGCTGGCCGCGCCCGGCGCTGCTTCGAGCTGCGCCGATGCCTCATCCGCTGCCGCGGTGTCAGGCTCGACCACTACCGGCGACGGGTCATCGGCGACGCCTTCCTCCGAATCACCCGCGACGGACACCGGGACGCTCGCCGTTCCGGCCGGATCGCCGCCGGCGGCGGATTCCCGTCCCGCATCTGCGGTGCTCGCGCCGGGCGCGACCGTCGCGGCCGGCGGCGGCGCGTCCTCTTCGCTGACGAGCAGCCCGACGCCGAGCAGCACGATCGCGACGCCGGCGAGCGCCGCGCGGCGGAGCAACACCTTGCGCGATGGGGCTTGCGCTGCCGCCGAGGTCCGCGGGCGCGGATTCGCCTTGGAGACAACCTCCCGCTCCGATCCCGTGCCGCGACGCATGGCGCGCGCCGCCGTCCCGTCCTGCAAGCCGGCAACATCCGTCGGCCGTTGCGGGGTATCGCGCACGACGCCGCGCTCGGGGCTGGAATTCGCCGGACGGAGCGGATCGTCGCCGGCTTCGGCGACGCTCGCATAGAGGCTCGACACCCGGTCCGTGCCCGTCACCGCCGCTCTCCCGCATCACCCGCGTCGCGTTGCGCTAGCGCGCGCACCAGCGCCGCTTCGGCGACCGTGATGCCGCAACGCTCGGCGATCGTCTCGACGTCGAGACCGCGCCGCGCGAACACGAGCGCTTCGTCGTACTCCGGCGACGCGCGCTTCACCCCCGCGCCGGCCCCGACCTGTTCCTGATGCGCGCGCAGGCGCGCGGCGAGCTCGGCGATTTCCTTGCGCTGTTCGCCGAGTTCCGCGCGCAACTGCGCGACGTCGCGGCGCAATTGCTGGGTTTCGAGTTCGAGCTGGAAACCGTCGCCCGAGGCCTGATCCGCGCCGGGCGCAAACTCCGGTGACGCTCCCTCGCCCTCGCCGGCTTCGGGCAGCTCCGCGGGCGCGCCGCGCGCCGGTCGCCGCGCCCGTCCTGCCGCTTTCGCAGCGGCTGGCGGCGATGGCGGCTTCGCCGGTTCCGCGGCGCCGATTTTCAACACCCGGTACAACTGCACCGCGACGTAGACCGCCAGCAGCGCGATCACCAACCACAGGATTTCGCGCACGCCCATCCGTCAGCCCGCCGCCTTCGTCAGCGCGCGGTCGAGAATCCGGACGACGGGGTCGGGCTGCGGGCCGGCGTGCAGGCACGGCGAGGCGAGGCCATAGCGAGGGTCGGGCATGACGGGGAAACGGGCGGGGCGGAAAGCCGCGGCGGTTGGAATGTCGCGGATAATACTGGCCCCCTGTTCACGCGACAAACATCGCGACAAACGCCGATGCCGCCCGATCTCGCGCCGCTGCTGTTCTGGCTGAAAAAGCTCGTCTCCGCATTCTTGCAGCCGCCGCTCGCGCCGCTGCTGCTGATCGCGCTCGGCCTCGTCATCGCGTCACGGCGGCGGCGCGCCGGACTCGCGCTGGCGTGGATCGGACTCGCGACCGCGCTGTTCCTCGTCTGGCCGGCGAGCGTCGGCTGGATGCTTGCCGGACTCGAAGCCGATCCGCCGCTCGCCGCGACCGCGGCGCGCAGCGCCGACGCGATCGTCATCGTCGGCGCCGGCAAGCGCCGCTTCGCGCCCGAGTTCGGCGGCGAGACCGTCAACCGGCTCGCGCTCGAACGCCTGCGCTACGGCGCGCGGCTCGCGCGCGACACCGGCCTGCCGGTGCTCGTCAGCGGCGGCGCACCGACCGGCGAACTGCCCGAGGCCGAGCTGATGAAGCGCACGCTCGAAACCGACTTCGGCGTGCCGGTGCGCTGGGCCGAGACCGGCTCGCTCGACACGCGGCAGAACGCCGAGTTCTCCGCGCCGATGTTGAAGGCCGCCGGCGCGCGGCGGGTCCTGCTCGTCACGCACGCGGCGCACATGCCGCGCACGCGCGCCGAATTCGAAGCGCAGGGCATCGAAGTCGTCGCCGCGCCGACCGCGTGGCTCGGCAGACTCGACACCAGCGACCAGGTGCTGACCGCGCTGCCGAGCGCCTCGTCGGCCTACGCCGGCTGGTACGCGGTCCACGAGTGGCTCGGGCTGCTCGCCGCGCGGCTGACACGCTGACACGCTGACACGCTGACACGCTGACACGCTGACACGCTGACACGCTGACACGCGAGATCGTGCCGGCCGCCGTGGGTATTCGGCGCGGCGACGACGTCTATGATCAGGTGGAGGCGGGCTTCGCGAGGCCGCGGGCGCGCGGGCATGTGTTCCGACCGGGGCGGCACCGCCGGCCACGATCGGACGCCGACCGCGTAGGTGCTGCGCCACAACGAGTTGTCGGGACGCCGGGAAATGAAATGGTTCGGCGCGTCGCGGTGACCTGCGGCCACAACGCAGCGCTGGCTCAGTCGCGCGGGTGTCTCGCGGCGTGCCGGCGTCTATGATCACCTCAAGGCCGGCGGCGAACGCCGGCCGGACAGACGAGCGCAGTCGCGCCCCGCTTCCCGCCGACCCCGGCGACGACGCGGACCGGCGCCCGCGCGCGGGACAACCGACTCCAGGAGAGAACAATGAGCGCCGCATTGAGCGAAGAAGGACGCAACCTGCTGTTCCGCGAAGCACGCACGCATAACGTCTGGCTCGACAGGCCGGTCAGCGACGAGACGCTGCTCGAGCTGTACGACCTGATGAAATGGGGTCCGACGAGCGCGAACTGCTGCCCGGCGCGCATCCTGTTCCTGCGCACGCCCGAGGCGAAGAACCGGCTGATCCCCGCGCTCGCACCGGGCAACGTCGAGAAGACGCTGCACGCGCCGGTGACCGCGATCATCGGCTACGACGGGAAGTTCTACGAGCTGCTGCCGAAGCTCTTCCCGCACGCGGACGCGCGGTCGTGGTTCGCCGACACGCCGGAGCTCGCGGAGACGACCGCGAAGCGCAACAGCTCGTTGCAAGGCGCCTACTTCATCATGGCCGCGCGCGCGGTCGGCCTCGACTGCGGGCCGATGTCGGGCTTCGACCAGGCGAAGGTCGACCACGAATTCTTCCCGGCGCCCCGACACACGGTCGAAGGCGGCGAGTTCAACCAGGAGTACTTCCCCGACAGCCACGTGAAGACGAACTTCCTGTGCAACCTCGGCTACGGCGACTCGGCGAAGCTCTTCCCGCGCAGCCCGAGGCTCGACTTCGACGAGGCGTGCAAGCTGCTCTGAGCACCGAGCCCGGCGGCGGAAGCGGGCCGCCGCAGCGTCGCCCGGCCCGCGCGTCCGGCCTCTTCCCGGGACGTCTGCGGCGGCGTCAGCCCTGCCGCCCGCGCACCAGCGCGGCCGTGATCTCGGCGACGTGCCGGCCCTGGAATTTCGCCATCCCGAGTTCGAGTTCGCTCGGCATGCGGCTGCCGTCGCCGCCGGCGATCGTCGCGGCGCCGTACGGCGAACCGCCGAGGATCTGATCCATCTGCATCTGGCGCTGCTCGCTGTAAGGCAGGCCGACGAGGATCAGGCCCTGGTGCAGCAGCGTGATGTGCGTCGACAGCACCGTGCTCTCCTGACCGCCGTGCTGCGTCGCGGTGCTCGTGAATACGCTGCCGACCTTGCCGACAAGGCTGCCTTTCAGCCACAGCCCGCCGGTCTGGTCGAGGAAGTTGCGCATCTGCGCGCACATGTTGCCGAAGCGCGTCGGCGTGCCGAAGATGAGCGCGTCCGCATCCGGCAGGTGCTCGACCTTCGCGATCGGGACATGCGCGAACGCCTGCTGCGCCGCTTTCGCGCCGGACTTCTCGAGCACCTCATCGGGCACGAGCTCCGGCACGCGGAACACGCCGACCTCGGCGCCGGCGACGCTTCGCGCCCCCTCGGCGACCGCCTCGGCCATGCAATGGATGTGGCCGTACATGCTGTAGAAAATCACCTGTACCTTCATGCCATGGCTCTCCACTCGATGCAGTCGGAATGTGCCGGGCGGCGCGGCCGATAGGGCAGCCTAGTCAACGGGCTCCGCACCTTCAACCGCCGGCGCCCGGCCGGGGGGATGAGTGCCGGCGCGCAGCGTCGACGCGGGTCTTCTATAACGACTAGCAGGAGCGCGGCAATGCGGATCGGCCGCGTCGCCGGGCGCCGGGGTGCAGCGACATTTCGGGGAGCATTGATGAGCGAGAACGTGCAGTCGGGAAGGCCCGATGAGGCCGCAGTCGAGACCACGGTCGTTCCGCGGACGAGCGACCTCGGCGGCGGCTTCAAGGTGATGCGCGCGCTGCCCGCCGCGCAGCGGCGCATGGTCGGGCCGTTCGTGTTCCTCGACCAGATGGGCCCGGTGCAGCTCGCGGCCGGCGACGGGCTCGACGTGCGCCCGCACCCGCACATCGGGCTCGCGACGGTGACCTACCTCTTCGACGGCGAAATCCTGCACCGCGACAGCCTCGGCAGCGTGCAGCCGATCCGCAGCGGCGAACTGAACTGGATGCACGCGGGCAAGGGCATCGCGCATTCCGAACGGACGCCGCCCGCGCTGCGGCCGGCCGGACCGCATGTCGCCGGCCTGCAGGCGTGGGTCGGCCTGCCAGCGCGCGACGAGGAGAGCGAGCCGGCGTTCGTGCACCACGGCGCGGCCGAACTGCCGGTCCTCGACGAACCCGGCGTCGGCATCCGCGTGATCGCCGGCAGCGCGTTCGGCGCGCAGTCGCCGGTCGCGACGCGCTCGCCGCTGTTCTACGCCGACGTCACGCTCGTTCCGCCGGCCCGCCTGCAAGTGCCGCCGGAGCATGAGGAGCGCGCGGCGTATCTCGTCAGCGGCGCGGTCGAGATCGACGGCGTCGCCCATCCGGCCGGGCGCCTGCTCGTGTTCCGCCGCGGCGCCGACGTCGTCCTCACCGCGACGACCGCGACGCGGCTGATGCTGCTCGGCGGCGAACCGCTCGACGGTCCGCGGCATGTCTGGTGGAACTTCGTGTCGAGTTCGCGCGAACGGATCGAGCAGGCGAAGGCCGACTGGCAGGCCGGACGCTTCGCGCCGGTGCCCGGCGAGACCGAGTTCATCCCGCTGCCGGAAAATCGCCCGCCGCCGGTCCAGTACCCGTGAGCGCGTGCGCGCCGGGCGGTCCGGGCACGCGCGAGCCCGGCGCGCCGAATCGACGCCTCATCGACGTCGGGACTGTCGAAGGAGACGAAACATGAACAAGTATGCGGCGGAGTTGTTCGGAACTTTCTGGCTCGTCCTCGGGGGCTGCGGAAGCGCGGTGCTCGCGGCAGCCTTTCCCGACGTGGGGATCGGCCTGCTCGGGGTGTCACTCGCCTTCGGCCTGACCGTCCTCACGATGGCCTACGCCATCGGGCACATCTCCGGCTGCCACCTCAATCCGGCCGTTTCGATCGGACTCTGGGCCGGCGGCCGCTTCCCCGCGAATCAGTTGCTGCCCTATATCGCCGCGCAGGTCGTCGGCGGCATCCTCGCGGGCGGCGTGCTCTATCTCATCGCCAGCGGCAAGGCCGGCTTCGACGTGGCGGCCGGTTTCGCCGCAAACGGTTACGGCCCCCACTCGCCCGGCAAGTACTCGCTCCAGGCAGCCGTGATCTGCGAAGTCGTCATGACGATGATGTTCCTGATCATCATCCTCGGCGCGACCGACCGACGCGCCCCGCAAGGTCTCGCGCCGCTGGCCATCGGCCTCGGCCTGACCCTGATCCACCTGATCAGCATTCCGGTGACGAACACCTCGGTGAACCCGGCGCGCAGCACGGGCGTCGCGCTCTACGTCGGCGACTGGGCGACGGCGCAGCTGTGGCTATTCTGGCTCGCGCCGATTTTCGGCGCCATGATCGGCGCCGCGATCTACCGTTTCGTCATCAGCGGCGAGCCGTCGTAGGCGACGTCCAAACCCGACGCGACCGCCGCCGGCGGCGACGCGGGCTGACGGTCGCACGGGGCGAGCGGCTGCGCGATATGGCTGAGCGGCTGCTCGTCGGCGCGCGAGTACCCGAGCGCGGCGCTTTCAGGCGCCGCGAAAGCCCGGCTTGCGCTTTTCGAGGAAGGCGTTGATGCCTTCGACGAAATCGCCGGTCGCGCTGCAGCGGGCGAAGGCTTCGGCCTCGCTCTGCAGCTGGGATTCGATCCGCATGTCGAACGACGACGCGAGCAGGCGCTTGATTTCGCCGTAGGCGTGGCGCGGGCCGGCCTGCAGGCGCGCGACGAGCTTGTCGGTTTCGGCGTCGAGATCGCCCGCGGGCAGCGCGCGGTTGATGAGGCCGAGCCGCAGCGCTTCGGCGGCGTCGAAGCGCTCGGCGAGCAGCAGCAGCTCCATCGCCTTGCGGTGGCCCACCGCGCGCGGCAGGAAGAACGACATGCCGCCGTCGGCGGGCAGGCCGATCGACGAATAGGCGGTCGTGAACTTCGCGCTGTCGGCCGCGAGCGCGAGGTCGCAGCCGAGCATCAGCGACAGCCCGAAACCGGCGCAGGCGCCGCGCACTTTCGCGATGACGGGCTGCGACAGCGACTGCAGGATCTCGACCGACGCGTTGACGCGTTCCTCGATCAGCGCGCGGAAAGTCACGAGCCGCGCCTGCGGCGTGAGGTGGAACTGGGTCGCGAAATCCTTCAGGTCGCCGCCGGCCATGAAGTGCTCGCCCGCGCCGGTGAGGACGACGATCTCGACGCCGTCGCGCTCGCGCAAATCGCGCACGGTTTCGAGCAGGTCCTCCATCATCTCGATCGAGAACGCGTTGAGCTGCGCCGGGCGGTTCAGCGTCACGGTCGCGACGCCGTTCGAGACTTCGAGCAGTACGGTGTTGGCCATTCGGGGCGATCTCCGGTCGGGCGGTCGCGCGAAGCGCGACGCGGGTCAATGGGCGATGCGGGAGGTTATGCGAAAAGCCGCGCCGAGAGCTACACCCGCTCGAAGAGGCCGGCCGCGCCCATGCCGGTGCCGACGCACATCGTCACCATCGCGTAGCGCAGGCGCGGGTCGCGCTGCATCGCGCTGACGATCGTCGCCGTGCGGATCGCGCCGGTCGCGCCGAGCGGATGGCCGAGCGCGATCGCGCCGCCGAACGGATTGACCTTCGCCGGATCGAGCCCGAGCTGGCGCATCACCGCGAGCGACTGCGCGGCGAACGCCTCGTTCAATTCGATCCAGCCCACATCGGCGAGCGCGACCCCGCCCGCCTGCAGCGCGCGCGGAATTGCCTCGATCGGGCCGATGCCCATCACCTGCGGCGGGACGCCGGCGACCGAATAGCTGACGAAGCGCGCGAGCGGCGTCGCCCCCGAGCGCTTTACCGCCGCCTCGCTCATCAGCAGCACCGCTCCGGCACCATCGGACATCTGCGAGCTGTTGCCGGCCGTCACCGAGCCGCGCGCGGCGAACACGGGCTTCAGCTTCGCGAGCGCGTCGAGCGTCGCGTCGCGCCGCGGCCCTTCGTCGGTGTCGCAGACGCGTTCGACGACGCGCACCGTGCCGCCGTCCCCGGGCAGATGCGTGCGCACCGTGTACGGCGTGATCTCGGCGCGGAAGCGGCCGGCGGCGATCGCCGCGCTCGCGCGCTGGTTCGAAGCGAGCGCGAACGCGTCCTGGTCCTCGCGGCTCACCTTCCACTGCTGCGCGACCTTCTCGGCGGTCAGGCCCATGCCGAATGCGATGCCGACGTGGTCGCGGTGGGCGAAGATCACCGGATTCAGGCTGACCTTGTTGCCCATGATCTGCGGCATCACACTCATCGACTCGGTGCCGGCGGCGATGACGACGTCGGCTTCGCCGAGCCGGATCCGCGCCGCGGCGTCCGCCACCGCCTGCAGCCCGGACGCGCAGAAGCGGTTGATCGTGACCCCCGGCACCGAATCCGGCAGCCCGGCCAACAGCAGCCCGATGCGCGCGACGTTCATCCCCTGCTCGGCTTCCGGCATCGCGCAGCCAACGATGACGTCCGCGATCTCGCCGCGGTCGAGCCCCGGCACTTTCGCGACAAGCGCCGACAGCACGTGCGCCAGCAGGTCGTCGGGCCGCACCTGCCCGAACATGCCCTTGCGCTTGCCGACCGGCGTGCGCGTCGCGGCGACGATATAGGCGTCCTGGATCTGTCTCGTCATTTCAAGCTCCTCGATGTTCTGACGCGCCGGGGTGTGGGGAATCGCTTCAGCGGTGCCCGTCGCGCACGCGGCGTCCTCAATTGCGCAGCGGCTTGCCGGTTTCAAGCAGGTGGGCGATGCGCTGCTGGGTTTTTTCGGTCTTCAGCAGCTCGACGAAGAGCGCACGCTCGACGTCGAGGATCCACTGCTCGGGCACATGCGTGTTCGTTTCGACTTCGCCGCCGCACAGCGCGGTCGCGGCGGCTTTCGCGACCTTGTAGTCGTGTTCCGAGATGAAGCCGCCTGCGGCCATGTTCACGAGCATCAGCTCGCAGGTCGCGATGCCGTTGCGCCCGGCGACGGTCACCGCGCGCTCGACCGCCGGCGGGCGCCAGCCGGCTTCGGCGATCGCGCGCGCGCGGCGGAGCGCGACGTAGAGGATCTCGTGCGCGTGGAACACGACGTCGTCGGACGGCTGCGCGAAGCCGAGCTCGACCGCTTCGAGCGCGCTTTTCGCGACGATCGCCATCGCGATCGTCTGGAAACTCTGCTGGATGAACGGGAACACATCGTGCCCGGCGGCGCGCTGTGCGAGGCGGTGCGCCTGGACGGCGAACGCCTTGCTGCCGCCGCCGGCCGGGATCAGGCCGACGCCGGCTTCGACGAGGCCGGCGTAACTCTCGAGCGCCATCACGCGGTGCGCCGCGTGCATCGCGAACTCGCAACCGCCGCCGAGCGCCATCCCCTGCACCGCGGCGACGACCGGCACCTGCGCGTGGCGGATCGCCATCGACACCTGCTGGAACTTCGCGACCTTGCCGTCGAGCAACGCGAACTGCCCGGCTCTGCAGGCTTCGGCGACCTGCTGCAGGTTCGCGCCGATCGCGAACGGCGCCTCGTGCCACAGCACGACGCCGTCGAGGTCGCGTTCGGCGCGCGCGATCGCCTCCAGCATGCCGTCGATGACTTCGTCGCCGATCGCGTGCAGCTTCGCCTTGAACGACAGGATGCCGATGCGGGGATCGATGTCGGGCCGCATCCACAGCCGCACCCCGTCCGCCGCGCCGCCGTTCTCCCACAGTGTCTCGCCGCGGTCGGGCGGCGCTTCGCCGAGCAGCGCGTCGGGGTAGAGCTGGCGCCGGTAGACCGGCAGCGCCGGACGCGGCGTCAGCGCGTTCTCGGCGACCGCGTACGAGCCGCCGGCCTCATGCACGCCGCCGCGCAGGAACACCCACGCCGGAAGCGGCGCATTCGACATCGCGCGACCGGCGTCGATGTCCATCTGGATCGCCTTCGCGACGTCCGCCCAGCCGGCCGCCTGCCAGGTTTCGAACGGCCCGCGCGTCCAGCCGAAGCCCCAGCGCATCGCCAGATCGAGGTCGCGCGCGTTGTCGGCGATGTCTTCGAGATGCACCGCGCAGTAATGGAACAGGTCGCGGAAGATCGCCCACAGGAACTGCGCTTCCGGCAGCCCGCTCGCGCCGAGCCACGCGAACTTCTCCGCGGTGTTCTTCGTCTGCAGCACCGCGGCGACTTCCGACACGACGTCGCCGGCGCTCGGCCGGTAGTCGACACGCTTCGGGTCGAGCACGAGGATCTGCTTGCCTTCCTTGCGATAGATGCCCGCGCGCGTCTTCTGCCCGAGCGCGCCCTTCGCGATCAGCGCCTGCAGCCAGTCGGGCTGCTTGAAGTAGCCGTGCCACGGGTCGTCCGGCAGCGTCGCGCCCATCGTGTCGATGACGTGCGCGAGCGTGTCGAGGCCGACGACGTCGGCGGTGCGGTAGGTCGCGCTCTTCGGCCGGCCGATCAACGGGCCGGTCAGCGCATCGACTTCGTCGAAGCCGAGCCCGAGCCGCGCCGTGTGATGCATCACCGCGAGGATCGAGAACACGCCGATCCGGTTCGCGACGAAGTTCGGCGTGTCCTTCGCGCGCACGATCGACTTGCCGAGCCGCGTCACGAGCCAACTTTCGAGCGCGTCGAGCATCGCCGCGTCGGTCGCCGGCGCCGCGATCAGCTCGACGAGCGCCATGTAGCGCGGCGGGTTGAAGAAATGCATGCCGCAAAAGCGCGACCGCAGCGATTCGGGCAGCGCGTCGACGAGCGTCGCGATGGACAGTCCCGACGTGTTCGACGCGACGATCGCATCCGGCGCGAGGTGCGGCACGATCTTCGCGTACAGGTCGCGCTTCCATTCGAGCTTCTCGGCGATCGCCTCGATGACGAGGTCGCAGTCGCGCAGCCGTTCGAGGTCGTCGCCGTAGTTCGCGGCGTCGATCTGCGCGGCGTGCGCCGAAGTCGCGAGCGGGGCCGGGTCGAGCTTCGCGAGGCCGCCGATTGCGCGCTCGACCGTCGCGTTCGGCTTGCCGTCCTTCGCCGGCAGGTCGAACAGCACGACCGGCACGTCGGCGTTCGCGCAGTGCGCGGCGATCTGCGCGCCCATGACGCCGGCACCGAGAACTGCGACCTTGCGGATGATCAGCTTGCTCATTCGGGTTCTCCTCCTGCGGGCTCGCGGTCGCCGGCCGCACGGCCGGCGCTCGACGTCGATCCCGTTATCGTTTTAGCGGAACAAGCCGCGGGAATCAGAACGCCATCGAATACTGCGCGCCGAGGATCCAGACGTCGGACTCGTATTCGCCGGTGACGCGGCCGCGACCCTGTGCGGTCTGGTTGTTGTCGATCTTCGTGTCGCGCACGTACAGGTAAGCCGCGCCGAGGTCGAGCGTTGTCGTCTTCGTCGTCTTCCACTGGCCGCCGAACGTGAACCACGTGCGGTCCTGGTCGGGGAGCGCGACCAGCCGGCGCTGCCGGTCCTTCACCGGTGACTGATCCCGCGCGATACCGAACTTCAGCTTCCACGCGTCATTGAGCTGGTAGTTCGCGCCGAGCGCCAGGCGCCACGTGTCCTTGAAGTCGGGCGCGAGCGTTTGCACGGTAACGCCGGAGAGCGGTCCGGACGTGCGGACGATATCGACGAAATCGACGCTGCTCCAGCCGGTCCAGGCGAGGTCGCCGAGCATCTCCCAGCGATCGTCGAGCTTCTGCACAACGCTGATGGTGAAGGTGTCGGGCAACTCGACGTCGGCCTCGGCCTTCCCGCTCGTCGTCGGGGGCGCCAGCCCCGCCGCCGTGCCCTTCAGTTTCAGGTCGCCGTCGAGCTCATGCTCGATCTTCGAGCGGTACGACAAACCGACCTTCATTGCCGGCGATAGCGTGAAGAGCGCGCCGATGTTCCAGCCCCACGCGTCCGAGTCGATATCGAGCGTCGCGAACGTCGTACTCAGACCCGGTGCGACGGCGGCGATCCGCTCGTACTCCGCCTCGGCCCGCTGCCAGTTCACCCCGCCGCCGATCGACACCTTGTCATTGACCCGGTACGCGATCGACGGGTTGATATTGTAGGTCTTGATCTCGAACTTCAGCGACTGCGCGCCGCCGACCCACGATTCGTCGTAGTCGGTGATCAGCCCGAACGGCGCGCCAAGGCCGACGCCGACGTACAAATCCTTGTTCAGCGCCCACGACAGGTAAGCGTTCGGGATGGCCGACCAGCCGCCGGCGTCGTCGCCGTCGCCGGTGAGCGCCCCGGCTTGCGAGCCGCGGTTCCTGAACTCGAAGCTCGGCCGCACCGCCGCGACGCCGAACGACACTTCACGCGTCTGCAACTGCGTCATTCCAGCGGGGTTGAAGAAGATCGTGCTCGCGTTCTCGGCGACGGCAGCCGAGCCGGCGTACGCATTGGCGAGGCCGCTGGCGTTCTGTTCGAGCAACTGGAAGCCGGACGCCGACGCGCCCCCGGCCCCGATCGTCAGCAGCGCCGCCGGAATCAGCCGCGCAGTCATCGTTCCACGCATACCTGTCGTCTCCTCGCTCAGGGTTTTGCCACCTTCGGCACTCGCGTGCCTGCCGTTTCGAATATCCGGGCGGCGTTCCGGCCCGGAAAAGCTCACGCGGCGGGAATCACCCGCTTTTGCCCGCGTTCGTCGAGCGCGACGTAGGTTAGCTTCGCCTCCGTCACCTTCACGACGACGGGGTTTTCCGGGTTGCGCTCGGCGTAGACCTCGACGTCGACGGTGATCGACGTGCGGCCGACCGAGACGACTTCGGCGTAGAAGCTCACGACGTCGCCGACCGACACCGGCTGCTTGAACGTGAAGGCGTTGACGGCGACCGTCGCGATGCGTCCGCGTGTGCGTCGGTGGGCGGGGATGCCGCCGGCGATGTCGACCATCGACATGATCCAGCCGCCGAACACGTCGCCCGACGGGTTGAGGTCGGCGGGCATCGGCATCACGCGTAGCGCCGGCTGGCGGTTGTCGGGCAATTTCACCGGTAAATCGGGGTTTTCGTTCATTCGTTGTCGTTCCACGCTTTCATCGGGCATGAACGATAGCATCCCCGGCGGCGGGCACCGGCGCGGCGGACGTTTCGCGTTGTGACGCGACGTAATGCAGCGGCCCGCCGGTGAAGGGCGCGAAACCGGTGCCGAAGATCACGCCGGCGTCGGCGAGGTCGGCATCGGCGACGACCCCGTCGTCGACGCAGCGGCGGGCGGCCGCGAGGAGCGGCGCGACGATCCGCTCCGCGAGGCCCGCGGGCACGTCGCCGACCGCGCCTTTCTGCACCTTGCCATCGACCCACGGGTAGTAGCCCTGCCCGGTCTTCTTGCCGAGATCGCCGGCGGCGACGAGCGCGGCGAGCCGTTGCGGCGGTGCGACCCCTTCGCCGGCGAGCGCGCGGCCGGCCGCGAGCGCGATGTCGAGGCCGACGGTGTCGACGAGTTCCACCGGCCCGACCGGCATGCCAAACGCGACGAGCGCCGCATCGACCGTTTCCGGCGCGATCCCCTCCTCGACCGCGCGCAGCGCTTCGAACATGTACGGCGCGAGCACCGCATTGACGAGGAAGCCCGGTGCGCTCCTGACCGGCAGCGGCAGCTTGTCCAGCCGGCGTGCGAACACGGCGGCGCGGCCGAGCAGGCGCTCGTCGGAGTCCGCGCCGGCGACGACCTCGACGAGCGGCATCTTCGCGACCGGGTTGAAGAAGTGGATGCCGACGAGGCGCGCGGGGTGCGACAGCGCGGTCGCGATGTCCTCGATGCGCAGGCTCGACGTGTTCGTCGCGAGCAGCGCGCCGGGCTTCACATGCCGCTCGATGTCGGCGAAGAGCGCGCGCTTCGCGTCGAGGTTCTCGAAGATCGCCTCGATGACGACGTCGGCGCGCGCGAGGCCGTGGCCGTCCGGGTCGGGAACCAGGCGGTCGAGCGCGAAGCGCGCCTGCCGCGCCTTCGCCGCCTTGTCGCCGCGCGCCTTGCGGTCGAAGAACTGCGCCGCGCGCGCGATCGCGGGTGCGATGCGCGCGACGCCGCGGTCCTGCAGCGTGACCGTCATCCCCGTCCAGGCGCACAGCGCGGCGATATCGCCGCCCATCACGCCGGCACCGACGACATGCACGTGGCGCGGCGCGAAGCCGGCGGCGTCCCCGTCCGGTTTGCCGAAGCCCTTCAGCCGCTCCTGCAGAAAGAACACGCGGATCAGGTTCTTCGCCGTCGGCGAGCGAAAGATCGCTTCGAGCGAGGCCGGATGGTCCGCGGGCAGCGCGAGCGCGTTGCCGCCGAACTTCTCCCAGATCTCCAGGATCGCGTGCGGCGCCGGATAGTGCTCGCGCGGCGCTTTCTTCGCGAGCTGCCTGCGCGCACGGGCGGCGACGAGCGCTTTCAGCGGGCCGTTCAGCAGCCGCAGCACGAACGGTGGCTTATGGCGCCGCTGGCCGGACTTCACTAGCATCCGCGCGGCGTTCTCGGCGACGCGCAGCGGCACGCATTCGTCGGCGAGGCCGAGCTGCTTCGCGCGCCGCGCGTCGACGCTTTTCCCGGTCAGCATCAGATCGAGCGCCGCCGGCGCGCCGATCGTCTCCGGGAGCCGCTTCATCCCGCCCCAGCCCGGGACGATGCCGAGCATCACTTCGGGCAGCGCGAGCTTGGTCGCCGGCTCGTCGACGACGACGCGATAGCGGCACGCGAGCGCGAGTTCGAGCCCGCCGCCGATGCAGTGTCCGCGGATCAGCGCGAGTGTCGGAAACGGCAGCCGCGCGAGCCAGTCGAAGAGCTCCCAGCCGCGCCCGACGAGCCGGCGCGCGCCCTCCGGCGAATCGATCCGCGTGAACTCCTCGATGTCGGCGCCGGCGATGAAGCCGGCCGGTTTGGCCGACGCGATCACGAGCCCCTGCGGCGGCGCTTCCTCGAGCGCGGCGAACGCCGCCGCGAGTTCGTCGATGACGTCGCGCGACAGCGTGTTCGTCGACGCGTCGCGCCGGTCGAGAACCAGCCACGCGAGGCCGTCCGCGTCGCCGTTACGGACCAGGGTCAGATGGCGGAAATCGGCGGGCATCACGCGGCCTCCACGAGCATCGCGCCGCCCTGGCCGCCGCCGATGCAGATGCTCGCGATGCCGCGGGCGAGCTGGTCGCGCCGCAGGCGGTGCGCGAGATGGAGCACGATGCGCGCGCCGCTCGCGCCGACCGGGTGGCCGAGCGCGATCGCGCCGCCGTCGACGTTGAGCCGGTCCTCGTCGAGCCGGCCGAGCGGCGCGGCGAGGCCGAGTTCGTCGCGGCAGTAATCGGCATCGTCCCATGCGCGCAGGCACGCGATGACCTGCGCCGCGAACGCCTCGTTGATCTCCCACGCGTCGACATCGTTCAGGCCGAGGCCGTGGCGCGCGAGCAGCGGCGTCGTGGCATGGACCGGACCGAGCCCCATCTGCGCCGGGTCAAGCGCCGCCCATTCGGTGTCGACGATGCGCGCGAGCGGGGCGAGGCCGCGCTGTCGCACGACCTCCTCCGACGCGAGGATCAGCCACGCGGCGCCGTCGGTGACCTGCGAGCTGTTGCCGGCGGTGACGCGGCCGTACTTGCGGTCGAAGAACGGCTTCAGCTTCGCAAGGCTCTCGACCGACGAATCGCGGCGCACGCCGTCGTCGACCTGGTACAGCGTGCCGTCGCGGGCGACCAGCGGGACGATCTCCTCTAAAAAGCCCGCGTCCTGCGCCGCGGCGACGCGACGGTGGCTGCGCACCGCGTAGCCGTCCATCTCGGCGCGCGAGATGCCGAAGCGGTACGCGAGGTTCTCGGCGGTCTGGCCCATCAGCTCGCCGACGACGGGGTCGGTGAGCCCTTTCATGATGCCGATCACCGGCGCGAGATAGCCGGGCCGGAAGCGCCGCAGCAGCGCGGCCTTCTGCCCGACCGACTTCGCCGCGTACCAGCCCGACAGCCAGCGCACCATCGCGTCGGAAAGGAGCAGCGGCGCGTGGGACAGCGCGTCGACGCCGCCGGCGAGCACGAGACCGGAGCGCCCGAGGCGGATGTTCGCGATCGCCGAATCGAGCGCCTGCATGCCGGACGCGCAGTTCCGCATCACCGTCCAGCCCGGCACCTTGTCGCCGCAGCCCATTCGCAACGCGACGACGCGGCCGATATTGACTTCGTCGGGCGACGGGCTCGCGCAGCCGAGGATCACTTCGTCGAGCTCGTCCGGCGCGAACGTCTGCCGCCCGAGCAGCGCGATGCCGGCCGCGGTCGCGAGGTCGGACGCCGCGAACGGCCCGGGCGCGTTGCGCGCTTTCAGGAACGGCGTGCGCGCGCCGTCGATGATATAGACGCCGGAACCCATGCCTGACCTGCTCCTCGCGCGACCGCGCTGAGCGGCCGCGACGCGTTCGGGGCGACGCCGGCGAGCGCCTCGCGCAGGCCGAAGTCGTACGGAAAATCGTCGACGCCGATGACCTTGTCGCGCAGCGCGTTGCGCCGCTCGACGAGCGCGAGTTCGGCGCCGTCGATGACGCCGGCCTCGTGTGCGCGCCGCCAGATCGCATCGACGCCGCCGTCGGCGAGCAGCCCCGGGTCGAAGCGGCCGTCCTTCTGCGCGGCCTTCAGCTTCGCCTCGACGGGCTCCGCCGCGACGGTCGCCGCGAGCGCCGCTTCGAGCGCGCCGAGCGGCTCGTCGAGATTCGTCGGCAGATGGACGTCGGCGGTCAGGCGGTCGCGCGTCGGCGACGGCGCGATCAGGAGCGTCGCGACCTCGTGGCCGAGCGCGTCCGACGGCACGACGTACGGCCGGCCGAGCGGGAACACGACGAGCCGGCGCAGCAGCGCGGCGGCGACGCGGTTCGGGAAATTCGCGATCACGCCTTCGAACGCGTTCTGCGCGCGGAACATGCAGTCCCAAATCGCCCAGTGCATCAGCGGCGCGTCCGCCGCCTGCCGCCCTTCGGCCTCGAAGCGCTTCAGCGTCGCCGATGCGAGATACATCAGCGACAGGATGTCGCCGAGCCGTGCCGAGAGCTTTTCCTTGCGCTTCAGCGCGCCGCCCATCGTGCCCATCGAGAGGTCGGCGAGGAATGCGAACGCCGCCGAGAAGCGCATGAGCTGCTGGTAGTAGCGCCGCGTCTCGGGCGCGATGTTCTCCGGCACGGTGACGAAATGCGAGCCCGTCAGCCCCATCACGAACGCGCGCACCGCGTTCGACACCGTGTAGCCGATGTGCCCCCAGAACGCGCGGTCGAACGGGGCGAGGTCGTTCCCCCGCGCCGCGTTCATCTCGGCGAGTACGAACGGGTGGCAGCGGATCGCGCCCTGGCCGAACAGGATCAGGCTGCGCGTCAGGATGTTCGCGCCCTCGACCGTGATGCCGATCGGGATCTGCTGGTACGCGCGGCCGAGGAAGTTCTGCGGCCCGAGGCAGATCCCCTTGCCGCCGACGACGTCCATGCCGTCATTGACGGTCTGGCGCGCGCGCTCGGTGACGTGGTACTTGACGATCGCCGAGACGACCGCGGGCTTCTCGCCGAGGTCGACCGCGCCGGCGGTCATCACCCGCGCCGCTTCCGACAGGTAGGTGTTCGCGCCGATCCGCGTCAGCGCCTCCTCGACGCCCTCGAAGCGGCCGATCGCGGTCTTGAACTGGTGGCGCACGCGTGCGTAGGCGCCGACCGCGCGGGCGGTGAGCTTCTGCATCCCGGCGTTCGACGACGGCAGCGAGATCGAGCGCCCCGCCGCGAGGCACTCCATCAGCATCCGCCAGCCCTGCCCGGCCATTTCGGGGCCGCCGATGATGAAGTCGAGCGGCATGAACACGTCGCGGCCGCGCACCGGCCCGTTCATCCAGATCGCGTTGAGCGGGAGATGCCGCCGGCCGATGTCGACGCCGGGGTGGTCGGCCGGCACGAGCGCGCAGGTGATGCCGAGGTCCGGCTCGCTCCCGAGCAGGCGGTCTGGGTCGTACAGCCGGAACGCGAGCCCGAACACGGTGCACACCGGCGCGAGCGTGATGTAGCGCTTGTCGAAGCTCACGCGCATGCCGAGGACTTCGCGGCCCTGCCATTCGCCCTTGCACACGACGCCGGCGTCGGGGATCGACGCGGCGTCCGACCCCGCCCACGGGCTCGTCAGCGCGAACGCCGGGATCTCGAGCCCCGCCGCGAGCCGCGGCAGGTAATGCGCCTTCTGCTCGGGCGTGCCGTAATGCAGCAGCAGCTCCGCCGGCCCGAGCGAGTTCGGCACCATCACCGTCACCGCCGGCGCCGACGAGCGCGTCGACAGCTTCGTGATCACCTGCGAATGCGCGAAGGCCGAGAAGCCTTTGCCGCCGTACTCCTTCGGAATGATCATGCCGAGAAAGCCGCGGTCCTTGATGTACTGCCAGACTTCCGGCGACAGGTCCTGGCGCTGCGTCGCCGCCCAGTCGTCGGTGAGCCGGCACAGCTCGTCCGTCTCGTGGTCGAGGAACGACCGCTCCTCGGCGGTGAGCGTCGGCCACGGGTAAGCGAGCAGCGTTGACCAGTCCGGTTTGCCGGCGAAAAGCTCGCCTTCCCACCACACGGTGCCGGCCTCGAGCGCATCCTTCTCGGTCTGCGACATCGACGGCAACGCGGCGCGGAACGCACGGAAGATCGGCGCGGTGACCAGCGCGCGGCGCAGCGGCCGGATCAGGAAGACGCCGACCGCGACGGCGTAGAGGACGAGCACGGTGAGCGTCGCGGCGGTCGGCCACCCGCCCGCCGCGCCGACGAGCACCAGCCACAGGAAGCCGACGGCGGCCCAGACCGGAAACGCGGCCCGCCGGTACGCGAGCGCGCCGGCGAGCACGGGAAGAAGCGCGACGAACCACCAGACCATTTCCGTCTCCTCGATTTGCACCCGCCCGCGTGCGGGCACCGCGGCGGTTCACCACCGGCCGCGGCAGTTCCCCGACCCCCCGGGCATTTGGCCGAAGCCGCCGTGCGCGCGCCCCGCCCATCCCGCCGGTCGCTCATCCCGCCGGTCGCTCACGCCGCCGCGAGCCCGCCCTCGTCGCCCTCGCCGGCCCGTTCGTCCCGGAAACCGCCGAATTCGGCGAGCGGCGCGCGCAGTCCGCCGAGCAGGAAAGACATCAGCCGCGGGATCAGCCGCGCCGGGTCCGCGTCGTCGAAGCGGCCCGCGAACAGTTGCAGACCGTCCGTGCCGGCGATCGCGTAGGACATCGCGCCCATCATGAAATGGAAGCGCCACAGGATCTCCTCGCGCGGCACGTCCGGAAGCGCCCGGTAGAGCGCCGGCAGGAAACGCCCGAGGACGCCCGCATACTCCTCCGCGAGAAACTGGCGGATGAAGGCGTTCGGTTCGGTATTCGTCCGCCCGAGCAGGCGCATGAAAGTGTGCCCGCCGTGCTCGGTGTCGGCCGCGAGCTGCAGCGCGGTGCCGAAAAACGCGCCGAGGATGCCGCTCGGCCTGACGGGCGCGCCGCTGGCTTCGGCTTCGAGCCGGTCGAGCGCGGCGAGCCGCTGGCGGTTCAGCTCCGCGAGGCGCCGGCGGAACACTTCCTGGACCAGCGCGTCCTTGCTGCCGAAGTGGTAATTGACCGCGGCGAGATTCGCGCGGGCGGCGCCGGTGATCATCCGGGTCGACGTCCCCTCGAACCCATGCTCGACGAACAGCGCTTCGGCCGCATCGAGAAGGCGGTCGCGGGTATCCGGTACGGAAGCACGGCTCGCGTCACTCATGCGGCCACCCATTCAAACGGTTGTTTTAATCGTATGTTCGATCGATCGAGTGTCAAGGTCTTTTTTCCGGGCGAGCGCCCTGCGGGGATTGGATGAGCCCGCGGTCGTGCCGAACCCCCGGGGCCTTCGAGACGCCGGCTGTCGACAGCTCGAGTCGGGCATCGCGGGCGCCGGAGATCGCCCCGTCAACGTTGTCACCCGGCCGTGGGGCGGTTATAGGAAGGGTGCTGGCGCTGGTGCGCAAGACCGCCCGCGCACCGCTGCGACGCCGACGTCGACATCGACGTCGACGTCGAGAATGGTTTGACGCCCCGCCCCGAGCGCCGACAGAATCGGACTCCCTCCCCGACACGATCCCGCGATGCTCCCCCTAGACAGCCTGCTCGCCTTCCTCGCGATCTCGGTCGCGATCACCCTCGCGCCGGGGCCCGACAACCTGATGGTGCTCGGCCAGAGCCTTGCGCGCGGTCGCGCCGCCGGCTTCGGGCTCGCGCTTGGTTGCGCGCTCGGCTGCTTCACGCACACCCTGTGGGCGGCGCTCGGCGTCAGCGCGCTGCTCGCCGCGTCGCCGAACGCGTTCTTCGCGCTGAAGCTCGCCGGCGCGCTGTACCTCGTCTGGATCGGTGTGCAGGCGCTGAGGAGCGGCGGGATCGCCGCCGCCGGACGCGGCGATGCGACGGCGCTGCCGTGGCGCCGTTACGTCGCGCGCGGCTTCATCGCGAATGCGGTGAATCCGAAAGTCGCGCTGTTCTTCCTCGCATTCCTGCCGCAGTTCGCGCGGCCCGAGACCGGCGCCGCGGCGTGGCAGATGCTCGTCCTCGGCGCGGCGTTCGCGGCGCAGACGGTCGTCGTCTTCGGCGCGATCGCGCTCGCGGCGGGCAGCATCGGACGGCTCCTCGCGCACCGCCCGCGCCTCGGCCCGTGGCTCGACCGCCTGTCCGGCGTGATCTTCATCGGCCTCGCGGCGAATCTGCTGTTGGGCGGGCGCGGCGGACCGGAAGCGGGATGACCGCGCCGCCGCGCCCGCGCACGTGACGGCGGCGGCCGGACCGGGGGGCTATTCCGGCGTCGCGGCTGGCAGAACCCGCGCGTTGGCCTTCACCTGCGCCTCACGCCGACCTACGAGACATCGACCCCACACGCGTAGGTCGGGCTGAGCGAAGCGATGTCCGACATTTCACGGCTCCCGGAAGGTTCCGCGTCGGCCTTCGCCTGCGCTCACGCCGGATCGGTCCCTCGGCGGCCCCGAACCGTAGGTCGGACTGAGCACAGCGATGTCCGACATCCGTGGCTTCCGAAGCCTCGCGCGTCGGCGAGCGAGCCGCCCGCGGTCTTCCGTACAGTAGAATTCGCTTATGAGACGAGCCCCCGCGACCGCCCTGCCCGGCCCCGAGCCGACCGAACGCCATGACTGGCAAACCCTGAAGAGCCTCGTTCCGTACATCTGGGCGTACAAGGGCCGCGTGATCTTCGCGCTCGTCTGCCTCGTCGCGGCGAAAGGCGCGAACGTCACGGTGCCGATCATCTTCAAGCACCTCGTCGACGGCCTGTCGCTGACGAAGGAGCAGGCGTTCATCGTAGTCCCGGCGGCGCTGCTGCTCGCGTACGGGGCGCTGCGCTTTTCGACGACGTTGTTCACCGAGCTGCGCGAACTGGTGTTCTCGCGCGTCACGCAGCAGGCGGTGCGCGAGATCGCGCTGCGCGTGTTCCGCCATCTGCACGCGCTGTCGCTGCGCTTCCACCTCGAGCGCCAGACCGGCGGGCTCACGCGCGACATCGAGCGCGGCACGCGTTCGATCGGCTCGCTGATCAGCTACACGCTGTATTCGATCGTCCCGACGCTGATCGAGATCGGCCTCGTGATCGGCATCCTGCTCGTCGAGTACGACGCGGTGTTCGCGCTGATCACGCTCGCGACGCTCACGATCTACATCGCGTTCACCGTCAAGGTCACGAACTGGCGCACCGCGCTGCGCCGCCACGCGAACGAGCTCGACTCGGCCGCGTCGGCGCGCGCGATCGACAGCCTGCTGAACTTCGAGACGGTGAAGTACTTCAACAACGAGGAGTTCGAGGCGCGCCGCTACGACGAGCAGATGCGGAAGTGGGCGAACGCGCAGGTCAGGAACCAGTTCTCGCTGTCGGCGCTGAACGTCGGCCAGGCGGCGATCATCGCGGTCGGCGTGACGGCGATGATGTGGCAGGCGACGGTGCGCGTCGCGAGCGGCGAGATGACGATCGGCGACATCGTCCTCGTCAACGCCTTCCTGATCCAGCTCTACATCCCGCTGAACTTCCTCGGCGTGCTGTACCGCGAGCTGCGCCAGGCGCTGACCGACATCGAGCGCATGTTCGGCCTGATGCACCAGCACCGCGAGATCGCCGACGCGCCCGACGCACTGACGCTCGCCGCGGGACCGGCGTCGGTGCGCTTCGAGGCCGTGCGCTTCGCGTACGATCCGAAGCGGCCGATCCTGCATGGCGTCGATTTCGAGATTCCGGCCGGGCGCACGCTCGCCGTCGTCGGCCATTCGGGCTCGGGAAAGTCGACGCTCGCGCGGCTGCTGTACCGCTTCTACGACGTGCAGGGCGGCGCGATCCGCGTCAATGGCCACGATCTGCGCGCACTCACGCAGGCGAGCCTGCGCGCGGCGATCGGCATCGTCCCGCAGGACACAGTCCTGTTCAACGACACGGTGTTCTACAACATCCAGTACGGCCGGCCGGTGGCGAGCCGTGAAGAAGTCGAGGCCGCCGCGCGCGCGGCACAGCTTTCGGACTTCATCGCGCGGCTGCCCGACGGTTACGAGACGCGCGTCGGCGAGCGCGGGCTGAAGCTCTCGGGCGGCGAGAAGCAGCGCGTCGCGATCGCGCGGGCGCTGCTGAAGAACCCGGCGATCCTAATCTTCGACGAGGCGACATCGGCGCTCGACTCGAAGACCGAGAAGGCGATCCAGGCGCAGATGGAGCTCGCCGCCGCGGGCCGCACCGCGCTCGTCATCGCGCACCGCCTGTCGACGGTGATGAACGCCGACGAGATCATCGTGCTCGACCAGGGCCGCATCGTCGAACGCGGCAAGCACGGAGAGCTTCTCGCGCGCGACGGCGACTACGCGCGGATGTGGGCGCTGCAACAACAGGAAGGCGAGGAAACGCTGGCTGCGGGATGAAGGCGGATTCCAGCGCGCCCGGCACCGAGGTCGGTCCGCAGCCCGCCCGGCGCCCGTGTCGCGCGGCATGATCCCGGATTCCGGTAAACTCGCGGATTCCTCACGTAGAGTCCCCGGCCGGATGGAATCGCACGCCCCCGCTTTCCTGCGCGAAGTAATCCTGTTTCTCGGCCTCGCCGGGGTGCTGATTCCGCTGCTTCAACACCGCCGCATCAACCCGGTGCTGGGCTTTCTCGCGGTCGGCATGGCCGTCGGGCCGTTCGGCCTCGGCCGGCTCACGGCGGAGACGCCGTGGCTGAACTACCTGACGTTTTCGCGCGCCGAAGACGTCGAAGTGTTCGCCGAATTCGGCGTGATCTTCCTGATGTTCATGATCGGCCTCGAAATGTCGGTCGACCGCCTGTGGGCGATGCGCCGGCTGGTGTTCGGGCTCGGCACGCTGCAGGTCGCGCTCACCGCGCTCGTGATCGGCGCGACCGCCTACGCGTTCGGCAACGCGCTCGAATCGTCGGTCGTGCTCGGCCTCGTGCTCGGCTTCTCGTCGACCGCCGTCGTGATGCAGCTGCTGTCGCAGCGGCGCGAGCTCGGCACGCCGCTGGGCCAGCGCACGTTCGCGGTGCTGCTGCTGCAGGACCTGATGGTCGTGCCGCTGCTGGTGCTGGTGACGATCCTCGCGCAGGACGGCAGCGGCAGCTTCCTCGGCCTGCTCGGCACCGCGGCGGCGAAGGGGGTCGCGACGGTCGCGGCGATCTACCTGATCGGCCGTCGCGTCGTGCGGCCGATGTTCCACCAGATCGCCGCGAACAGGCAGGCCGAATCCTTCATGGCGCTGACGCTGCTGACCGCGCTCGGCGTCGCGCTGCTGACGCAGGCCGCCGGCCTGTCGATGGAACTCGGCGCACTGCTCGCGGGCCTCTTGATCGCCGAGACCGAGTTCCGCCACGAGGTCGAAGTCACGATCGAGCCGTTCAAGGGCCTCTTGATGGGTCTGTTCTTCATGTCGGTCGGCATGGGGATCGACGTCAGCTCGATCCTCGCCGAGCCGCTGCTGCTGCCCGTTTCGGT